>JBAQGP010000655.1:0-8805 GCA_049287845.1 Solirubrobacteraceae bacterium
CATGGCGGCGCTGCTGGGGCTGGACGCCGCCATCTACGTGCCCGCCAACACGGTGAGCGCGCGGATCGAGGCCATCGCCGGCGAGGGCGCCACGGTGACAGTCGTAAACGGCGGCTATGACGACGCCATCGCCCGCTCGGCGCAGGACGCATCGGAGCGCTGCCTGGTCATCTCCGACACCTCATGGGAGGGCTATGAGGAGGTCCCGGGGTGGGTGATCGAGGGCTACACGACGGTGTTTGAGGAGATCGACGAGGCGCTTGGCGAGCGCCGGCGGCCTGATGTGGTGGCCGTGCCGATCGGCGTGGGCGCGCTGGCCGCGGCGGTCGTGCGCCACTATTGGGGCCCGCCCGCCGCATCCCGCGCGTCCGGTTCGTCCGGTTCGTCCGGCTCGCGGCCGCGCATCGTGGGCGTCGAGCCGACGTCGGCGGCGTGCGTGCTGGAGTCGGTGGCGGCCGGTGAGATCGTCACCCTTGACCACCCCCAGGACTCGATCATGGCCGGCCTGAACTGCGCCACGCCGTCGCTGATCGCGTGGCCGTCGGTGTCGCGCGGGATCGACGCCTACGTCGCCGTGCCCGACGCCCGCGTGCCCGAGGCGATGCGGCTGCTGGCCGCCGATGGGATCGTCGCCGGTGAGACCGGCGCCGGCGGGCTGGCGGGCATGCTGGCGCTCACCCAGGACAGTCAGCTGGACGCGGCGCGCCGGGCGCTGGGGCTGGGTGGCGACAGCCAGGTCCTGTTGCTGTGCACCGAGGGGGCCACCGACCCCGAGGCGTACAAGCGACTGACGGCGGGCCCGGCCCAGGCGTAACGATGACCGACGGCGACGGCGCCACCCCCACCGTCCGGGCCGCCACCATGGCGCTCCTGCGTGAGCGCGGGATGACGACGATCTTCGGCAACCCTGGCTCCACCGAGCTCGGGTTCCTGCGCGACTTCCCCGCCGACTTTCGCTACGTGCTCGCCCTCCACGAAGGCGTCGCGGTGGCGATGGCTGACGGCTACGCCCAGGCAAGTGGCCGCCCGGCGCTCGTGAACCTGCACAGCGCCTGCGGCGTGGGCAACGCGATGGGCGCCGTTGTCAACGCTTTTCACAACCACGCGCCGCTGGTCATCACCGGCGGGAATCAGGATCGCCGCCACCTCGAGTTGGAGCCCTATCTGTTCGCTCGCTCCACCGCGTTGATGGAGCCCTACGTCAAGTTCAGCCACGAGCCGCCGCGGGCGCAGGACGTGCCGGCGGCCATCGACCGCGCCTGGGCCCTGGCGCGCACGCCGCCGCAGGGGCCGACCTTCGTGTCCATCCCCAGCGGCGACTGGGATGCTGCCGCGCCTGTCAACGGAGGCGTCGCGCCCGAACGCGATGTGTGGTGTGGCGCGGGCGCCGACGAGGATCTGCTGGACCGGCTGGCCGAGCGGATCGAGGGCGCGGACGCACCGGCGCTCATCGTCGGCGGGGGCGTGGACCAGGCGTGCGCCTGGGACGAGGTGGCCGAGCTCGCTGAGCGGCTGAACGCCCAGGTGTGGACGGCGCCCCAAGCGCCACGGCTGGGCTTTGCCGAGGATCACCCCCTCTACCAGGGCCACCTCGCACCGGGCCGCGCCACGGCCGCCGCCCAGCTCGCCGGACGCGACCTGGCGCTCGTGCTGGGCGCGCCGGTGTTCGCGTTCCTGCCCTACGAGCCGGGCGTGGTCGCGTTCCCGCAGCTCATCCACGTCACCGACGACCCCAGCGAGGCGGCGCGGGCCCCGGCGCTGAGCATCGTGGCCGGGGTGCGTTCCGTGTCACGCGGACTGTCCGAGCGGCTGCGTCCTCGGGCCCCCGCCCACCCGGTAGCGCCGCGGCCCACGCCCGGCCCTCTGGACGCGCCCGCCTCCGGGCCGATCCCGCCGGGGTTCCTGATGGCCGCCCTCGCGCGGGCGCTGCCGGAAGACGCCGTGCTGGTGGAGGAGTCGCCGTCCAATCGCGGCGACCTGCGCGCGCACGTGTGGATGCGCCGGCCGGCCAGCTTCTTTGCCACCACGAGCGGCGGCCTGGGCTTCGCGATGCCCGCGGCGGTGGGGATCAAGCTGGCGTGGCCCGAGCGACCGGTGGTGTGCCTGGTCGGCGACGGGTCCGCCCTGTATGTGCCCCAGGCGCTGTGGAGCGCGATGGCGCTTGGCGTCGCCGTCACGTTCGTGATCGTCAACAACGGGCGCTACGCGATCCTCGAGTCAGCCGCACGCTTCGGCGGCATCGAGGACCTGCCGAGCATGGAGCTGCCCGGGCTGGACTTCCTGGCGCTGGCGGCGTCATTCGGCTGCCACGCCGTGCGCGTCTCTGAGCCCACCGAGCTGCCCGGCGCGCTGAGCGCGGCGTTGCGCGAGAGCGTGCCCGTGCTCCTCGACGTCATCGTCGACGGCGCCCCGATCCCCCTACTGAGCACGGAGGCGACATGACTGACGACACCCGCATCGCGCTCGACCCCAGTGCGATCGGCGCCACGCTCGACGACCTGGCCCAGATCGGCAACCGCTTCTGCGGCACTCCGGGTGAGGCCGAGGCGCGGTCCTACGTGCTGGGCCGCTTCGGCGAGCTGGGCCTGGCCGACGTGCGCGTCGAGGAGTTTCAGTATCTGGCCTGGCGCCCGGCCTCCGCGTCGTGCGTGGCCCGGGAGGCGGGCGGGTCGGGCGGTCGCGGGCGCAGCTACGAGGCCCATCCGCTCCAGTACACCGCGCCAGGACCGGTGAGCGGACGGGCGATGTACATCGGCGGGGCCGAACCGGCGGACTTCGCGCGCCTGGACGCGGCCGGGGTCGACCTGGCGGGCACGATCGTAATCGCTCATTCGGTGTTCCCGTTCGACCTCGGCACTGTCCTGACCGAGCGCGGGATCGCCGGGCTGGTGCACGTGTGCGAGACACCGGACGAGATCGTGGGCAACTTCACCGGGGCGCTGTACCCACCGCCGCTGAGCCCGCCGTGGGAGGGCCGCCCGCTCGCGTATGCCGGCGTCACCATCGGTCACCTCGCGGCCCGAGAGCTCATCTCCACGCTCACCGGCGGGGCGGCGGTGGAGCTCACCATCGGGCACGAGGGCACCTGCGCGCAGGCCGGCACGGCCAACGTCGTCGGGGTCATCCCGGGCGCCGGCGAGGAGGAGGTGGTGCTCTGCGCCCACTACGACAGCCAGGCCGAGGGCCCCTGCGTCTATGACAACGGGAGCGGGCTGTCGGGCCTGCTCGAGGCCGCGCGGGTGCTGCGCGACCTGCGCCCGCAGCGGCGCGTGGTCCTGGTGGCCACCTCGGCCGAGGAGCTCGGGGTGTGGGGCGCCACCGCGTACGTCGACGCGCACCGCGACGAGCTGGTCCGCGCGGTGGCCATGATCAACCTCGACGGCCTGGCCAGCGCCTACCCGGCTCAGCGGGAGGTGTGGTCGATTCATGGCGGGCTGCTGTCGCTGGCCGTGCAAACGGGCGCGGAGCTCGGCTGGCACGCCGATCACGTCCACCATCGCCGCAGCACCTTCTCAGACCATGCGCCCTTCGGCGATGCCGGCGTCCCCTCGGTGCTCTGCTGGCGTCCTGACTACCCCTACTACCACTCGCGCGGCGATGTCCGCGAGCTGGTCGATGAGGCAGCGGTCGCCGAGACGGCGAGCGTGTCGGCGACGCTGGCGGCGCGCCTGGCGCAGGGGGCGAGCCTGCCCGCCGGAACATGGACCCACCCACCCCACCCACCCGAGGCCGAGGCGGCGATGACCGCGTGAGCTTCTTTGGCATGCTCGGCCGCCAGCTGGCGGACGACATGCGCCGCCTGCCGCAGAGCACGCGCGAGCGGCTGTCTGAGGCCGGCCGCGCCCAGCGCGCGATCAACATCGCCGACCTGCGGTCCCTGGCGCGGCGCCGGCTGCCCGTCGGCGTCTTTGACTACGTCGACGGCGCTGCCTGGGACGAGGTGACCAAGGAGCGCAACGAGTCAGACCTGCGATCGCTGGCGCTGCGCCCGCGCATGCTGGTCGGCGCCACCGAGATCGACCTCTCCACCGAGGTGCTGGGCCGCCGTGTCGAGGTCCCTCTGCTGGGCGCGCCCACCGGTCTGACCGGCCTGGTGCACCACGAGGGCGAGGTCGGGATCGCGCGCGCCGTCCACGACGCCGGCGGCCTCTATGTGCTCTCCTCGGCCGCGTCGCGCACGCTGGAGGACGTGGCCGCCGCCAGCCCCGGGCCGCGGTGGTTTCAGCTCTACGTGGGACGCGACCGCGGGCTGGCACAGGCGCTGCTGCAGCGCGCGCGGGCGGCCGCGTATGAGGCGGTGGTCGTCACCGTCGACGTGGCCCGCCCGGGACCCCGCGAGCGCGATCGGCGCAACGGCTTCATCGTGCCGCCGCGGGTCACCGCGCGCACGCTCGTCGACGGGGTGCGCCGGCCCCGCTGGACGGCCAACTTCCTCAGCCGGCCCCGGATCCTGTCCGAGAGCCTGCTCTCCAGCGTGGCGCAGGAGGGACCGGCGGGGAGCATGGCCGAGCTCATCGGGCGCCAGTTCGATCCCGCCCTGAGCTGGCGCGACATCGCCTGGGTCCAGGAGCGCTGGGACGGGCCCTTGCTGATCAAGGGGATCCTGCGCGGCGACGACGCCCGCCAGGCGGCCAGCATGGGTCTGGCCGGGGTCATCGTGTCCAACCACGGCGGGCGCCAGCTCGACCACGCCACCTCCACGATCCGCGCCCTGCCGGAGGTGGTCGATGCCGCCGGCGGCGAGCTGGAGGTGTACATGGACGGCGGCATCCGCCGTGGCGTGGACATCATCCGCGCGCTGGCCCTCGGTGCCCGCGCCTGCCTGGCCGGCCGCGCCCTCGTCTATGGGCTGGCCGCCGGCGGCCCGGCGGGCGCGCAGCGCGCGGTGCAGATCCTGGTCGATGAGCTGCGATTGGCGATGACGCTGTTGGGCTACGCGTCCGTGCGCGAGCTGGACCCGAGCTGGATCAGCGCGCCTGCTCCGATCGAGACGAGGAGCGCATGGAGCACGTGATCGACCCCTCGCGCGTGCACCACGCGTGGAACCGCGACCGGGAGCCGACCCTGCGGATCGCCGACGGTGACAGCGTGCGCTTCGCCTTGCGAATGGCGGGCGCCGAGCAGATCCGGGAGGGCGACAGCTACGCCGACACCCATTTCATCGCCGACCAGATCTACTGGCTGCTCGGCCCGGTGTATGTGCAGGACGCGCACCCCGGCGACACGCTGC
Source organism: Solirubrobacteraceae bacterium (assembly GCA_049287845.1). GTDB lineage: Bacteria > Actinomycetota > Thermoleophilia > Solirubrobacterales > Solirubrobacteraceae > Palsa-465. Next base: position 5,231 of record JBAQGP010000655.1, read on the forward strand.
GCGTCGACATCCTGTCGCTGCGCCCCGGCGAGTGGGGCTGGTGCGGCACCGAGCCTGACCTCGGCCTGTTGCCCGCCGACTTCCCCGACCCGTTCGTCAAGACGTTCGATCTGCGCGCCCGCGACACCGTCACCGTGTGCCCCCAGGTCGAGATCCCCCTCTCCCCGTTCCTGGGCACCATGGGCACCCATCCCGACGAGCCGGGCGAGCTGCCCTCGTTCCCGCCCCATCGCGGGGGCGGGAACATCGACACCCGGCACCTCACCGTGGGCAGCACGCTGTGGCTGCCGGTGTGGTGTGAGGGGGCGCTGTTCTCGTGCGGCGACCCGCACGGGGTGCAGGGCGACGGCGAGGTGTGCCTCGCGGCGCTGGAGTGCGACATGGACGCGACGCTGCGCTTCAGCGTCGAGCGGCGGACCATCGGCGCGCCGCGGTTTGTCACGGCGGGCGCACTCACACCGCAGGTCGAGGGCGCCGGGCACCACGGGACGATGGGCATCGGCCCCGACCTCATGGAGGGGGCCCGTGCCGCCGTGCGCGAGACGATCGCCTGGCTGGTGGACGAGCACGGCCTCAGCCGCGAGGACGCTTACGTGACGTGCAGTCTCGCCGGGGACCTAAAGCTTCTGGAGGTGGTGGACGCCGGCATGTGGAACGTCGGCTTCACGCTGCCGCTGAGCATCCTCACGGGGGCCGGATGAGCCCCGCCCCGGAAGCCACATTTGTTGCATTGGCTCCACCAGTCTTGTATACAACGCATACTCGGCAATGCCGGAGAGGGCATCATGTGAGGGAGAGGGAATGACCACGACTCAGTCGACGGCTCCGCTGGCTGCGGAGACTCCGTCCGAGGGCGTCGAGATCCGGTCGATCGACTACGTCCCCGTTACCGAGCGGCACGGCAAGCCGTGGCATCTGGGCCCCGTGTGGTTCCAGGGCAACGCGCAGATCTCCACGCTCGCCGTCGGTCTGCTCGGCGTCTCACTGGGGCTCAACTTCATCTGGGCGGCGATCGCGATCGTCGCCGGCGTCATCGTCGGGACGCTGTTCATGGCCTTCCACTCCGCGCAGGGCCCGAAGCTGGGCCTGCCGCAGATGATCCAGTCACGGGCCCAGTTCGGTTACTACGGCTCGCTGCTACCGGTGGTGGTGGCCGTGATGCTGTTCATCGGCTTCAACGTGTTCAACACGATCCTCGGCGGCGACGTCATCAAGTCGCTGTTCCCCGGCACCAGCACGTTCGTGGCCATCCTGCCGGTGGTCATCCTGTCCGTGGGGCTGACCATCATCGGCTACCACTGGATCCATACCGGGCTCCGCTGGGCGACGTGGGTGTTCATCGTCGCCTACGCCGTGTTCACGATCGGCGCGCTCTTCACCGTCTCACTGCCCGCCCACGCCTTCGACCTGGGCAAGTTCCACCTGGGCCTGTTCCTGGTCCAGTTCGGCGCGGTGGTCAGCTACCAGCTCACCTGGGCACCGTATGTGTCTGAGTACTCGCGCTACCTGCCCGAGGACACCCCGACCAGCACGGTGTTCTGGTGGACGTACTGGGGCTCGGCGGCCGGGGCGCTCATGATGCTGCTGGGCGCCTTTATCCTGGCGCCGGATACAAGCTTGGCCCCGGTCGCCGCGGTGCACGACACCGCGGAGAAGATCTTCGGCGGGTTCGGTCCGATCCTGCTGGTGCTGTCGATCCCAGGCCTTATCGCGGTGACCGCCATGAACATGTACAGCGGCGCCCTGTCGACGCTGACGACGGTCGACACGGTCAAGCGCATCAAGCCAACGCTGACCGCACGATGGCTCGGCGTGGGCTTCATCACCGTCGTCGGGACTGCGCTGGCGCTGCTGCTGCCGAACAACTTCCTCACCAACTTCAACAACTTCCTGCTGATCGTCCTCTACTTCATGATCCCGTGGACGGCGATCAACCTGATGGACTACTTCTTCGTACGCAAGCACAACTACGCCATCAGGGAGCTGTTCATCCCCCACGGCCTCTACGGCGCCTGGTCGTGGCGGGGGCTGACCGCCTACTGCGTCGGCTTCGCGGTGATGATCCCGTTCTTCAGCACCACCATCTACGAGGGGCCAGTGGCCAAGTCGCTCTCCGGCGGTGACATCTCGCCGTTCATCGGCTTCCCGGTGGCGGCGGCCCTCTACCTGTGGCTGTGTCGTGACCTTGACGTCGAGGCGGAGAACAAGATCGCCGACGAGCAGCGGGTACTGCTCGAGGCCGAGGCCCGCGCCCATGTGGAGCTCGGCCGGCTGTCGGCCGAGGACCTGCTGGACGATGTGGGGGCACGCGTGCCCGACGAGCTCAGCCCGGTAGCACGGCAGATCGGCGACTGACCGTGACCGATCGCCGGCGGGCTCAGAGCTCGCCGGCGAGGCCGTCGTAGGCCAGCGCGGCGGCGCCGACCATCCCCGCCTCGACGCCGAATCGGGCGGGCACGATCCGCAGGCCCTGGCGCGCGAACGGAAGCGTGCGCTTCTCCACCACGGCGCGTGCCGGAGCCAGCAGCAGGTCGCCCGCGGCGATCACCCCGCCGCCGACGACCACGATCTCGGGGTTGAAGATGTTGACGAGGCTGGTGATGACCACCCCGAGGCGGCCCCCGATGAGCTCCACCGCCTCGACCGCCGCCTCGTCGCCGTCATGAGCGAGCTCGGTGACCAACGGTCCCAGCAGCTCCCGCCCGTCCGCGATCGCCCGGGCCAAACCGGACTGGGGGCGCTCGGCGGCCAGCCGGGTGGCCTCACGGACGAGCGCCGGCCCGGAGGCGTAGAGCTCGGCGCAACCCCGCCCGGGGCAGTTGTCCTTACAGGGCGGTCCGTCGAAGTCGATCTCCATGTGGCCGAGCTCGCCGGCCCCGCCGCGCGCTCCCCGGTACAGCCGCCCATCGAGGATGAGGCCGCCCCCGATCCCCGTCCCCAACGTGAGCACGACCGCATCCGAGGTGCCCCGGGCGGCGCCGGCGCGGTGCTCGGCCAGCGCCGAGTTGTTGCCGTCGTTGTCCACGAACACGGGAAGTCCGAGCCGTTCGGTCATGACGTCGGCGAACGCGATGTCCGCCAGCGGCGTGTGAACGCCGACCGCCACCTTGCCCGTCCGGTGGTCGATCAGAGCCGGGAGCCCGAAGCCGACGGCATCCACGTCAGCCCCGGCGGATTCGCGGGTTTCCGCCACCGCGTCAACGGCCATGTCGAGAAGGGCGCGTTGTTGCAGACCCGTGACGGTCCGCTGTAGACGGTGGTGAACGCCTAAACTTGGGTCCACCGCGCCAGCGAGGAGCTTCGTACCGCCCAGGTCGACGCCGATGGTCCGCCGCGCTGGCATGCCGTCACTATATGCCGAGCTCGATGTCCAACGACCCCCGAAATCGAGCGCCCACGGAAGACCCGCCCTACCGGGTCTATCGGTCCGGCGAGGAGTCCGGACCGGGCCCGAGCGGCACCGAGGAGCGCCCCTACAACCTCTATCGCTCGATCCCCAAAGGACTGCGTGCGCGCCTGCGTGGCGAGGAGGACACCCTCCAGCCGCGCCGTGGGGGCGACGATGGGCCGGGCGG
>JBAQGP010000656.1:0-3741 GCA_049287845.1 Solirubrobacteraceae bacterium
CCCCCGGGCGGCCGCAGCCGCCGGCGGACGTGGTGGTCCGCAGCTCAGTGGCCGCTTCGCGTTCCAGCCGGCGCTCGCGCACGATCCCCACGCCCAACCGTCTCGCCACCTGGCGCTGGCTGCCCGCGGGACCACCGCCGAATCCGGTGCGCCAAACCAGGATGCGTCGCGCTTGGGGTGCGACCGCGGAGAGGCAGCCGCCCAGGCGCCCCACCAGACGCCGCAGGTATCGGGTCCATACGGCCGGGCTGGCGTGCTTGCCGGGTACACGCAGGCTCTTCCCGAGCACGGCATCAGCAGCGCTCGGTGTCAGCCGCCGAGCGAGGTTGGCACTGGCTCGGGGTCCTCCCGTGGCGGCCAACCCACCGGTAGCGCCGGCCGCCGAGCCACCGGCCGTCACGGCACCGACCGGCCCCGCCGGAGACCCGGGAGATGACGTTGAGGACGGTTCCGAGGCGTGCGCCGCGGAGCCGGACCCCCGTAGGGCCGAAGGTGCGCCCGACCCGGCGGCTCCGACCGCCGGGGCCGTGATCCGGGGCGCGCCCACCGAAGGAGATGAGACCGGCCTGTTGACTGGCGGGGTGGTGATGTGGGGCGTGGTGACCGTGGGCGTGATCACGCGGGGCGTGGTGACCGTGGGAGTGGTCACGCGGGGCGTGGTGACCGACGGCGTGGTGACCGACGGCGTGGTCACCTGGGGTGTGGTGACCTGGGGTGTGGTGACCGACGGCACGCTGACCGGGGGCACGGTGACGGTGGGCACGGTGGCCGCGACACCGCGTGGGGAAGGTACCGGCAGCGAGAGACCCGCGGCCGGCATGTCGCCCGCGACCGGCAGCAGGATCAGCGCCAGCGCCACACCCCATAGGCCCGGGCGCCGCACCCGGCACCTGAGGCCTTTCCCCCGCCCCCTCGATCCAGTCATCTTGCTCCGATCTCGACTCACTAAAGCTGACCTACCCGCTTCAACCCACCGCAAATCAATCTGATGCTGTTAATTCTTACTGATTTATATCACTCTGATAACCGGAGCGATGCGATAGCGGCGGAGGCACCGACGGTTGCGCACCTGCAGCGGACGAAGGCGAGGCTGCTCCCGTGATGGCGCGGAGCTCGGGGGCGCCGCTGTCCTGAGCGCCAAACCGCCGACTCGGAGTGGCAGCGCAATCTCGAGGACCTCCGCCGTGCGTGGGCCCGGCTCACGCGGCGCGGGTAGCTCCGTGAGGTTCTTGACGTCGCCTGAACGTTTGCGTAGTAATGGAAAAAGCTGGGTAGGGAACTGGAAGGAGTCGTAGATAAAGGGGACTTTGGTGGCGCTGAACGACTGCGCAGATCTGGGGCGCCGGATGCGGACGGGGCGCTTCTCGCGAAGAACGCTGATCAAAGGGTCAGTTGCCGGCCTCGGGGCCCTTGCCGGCGGCGCGGTCGGCGCCACGGACCTGGTCGCCTCGCCGGATCAACACGGGTCAGCTGCCACCGACAAGGCGATCCTCACCTTCGCGCTGCTGGTTGAGAGGCTCCAGGCCGCCTTTTATGCCGAAGCCCTACGCACCGCCGGGCTGACCGGCGAAACCCTGCAGTTCGCCCAGGTCGTCGGCAAGGAGGAGCGCGCCCACGTCACGGCCCTGGAGGCCGCCCTCGGCTCGGCCGGCGGGACGAGCCCCCGTTTCAAGTTCGGCGATGCGGTTTCTGATCACGCCAAGTTCCTGGCCACGGCCATCTCGCTGGAGGAGACCGGACTTGGGGTCTACAACGGGCAGGCGGTCAACCTGACGCCCAAGGCGCTCGCGGCCGCTGCCCGGATCGTCTCGGTCGAGGCCCGGCATGCGGCCTGGGCGCGATCGCTCGCAGGCAAACTGCCCGCTCCGCTACCCGTCGACGTTCCGGTCACCGTCAGCGAGGCCAAGAAGACCTTCGGACAGTTCATCACGTCGTGATCCCCGACCGCGAGCCTAGATCCCTGCGCCTCGCCGACTTCGACGTCGACGGCGCCGTGCGTGAAACGTGTGATTCCATGCAGCGCCACACCCGGTCCACGTTCCTACGCGGGACGTTGGGAGCGACCCTCGCGGCGGTCGGCACCCTCGCCGTGTGGCCGACGGCGGCGGCGGCCCGGGCCTCCAGCGACGTGGCCATCCTCAACTTTGCCCTGGCCCTCGAGTACCTGCAGGCGTCGTTCTACACCGAGGCCGAGCGCATTGGCGCATTGCACGGCGCCCTGAAGCAGCAGGCCGACGTGGTGGGCATGCATGAGCGTGCCCACGTCAAGGCCTTCAAGCAACTGCTCGGCGCGAAGGCCATCAAGGAGCCGCGGTTCAACTTCCACGGCGTCACCGAGAGCCAGGACGCGTTCCGCAGTACCGCCGTGGCTTTCGAGGACCTGGCGGTTGCCGCCTACAAGGGACAGGCGCCGTTGATCACGTCACGGAGCTACCTGGCCGGTGCGATCGGCATCCACTCCGTCGAGGCGCGTCATGCGGCGTGGATCCGCCGGCTGGCGGGGTTCCTCCCCGCAGCGAAGGCGTTCGACGATCCGCTGGACGCGCATCGTGTGGTCGAAATCGTCAACGCCACCCACTTCGTGACTCTTCGAGACCCGCGTACAAGCTCCGGGACGCCCCCGCACTTCACCGGCTAGGCGCCGATGCGACCGTCCCCATACGGACGACGACCAGCCAGGTCACGGCTCGGCGCGAGTTCGAAGAGGCTCGTCGTTCCGGCGACAGGATTCGCTGTCGCCCTCGTGGCCGGAGCGTTGCTGTCCCCCCGCCTGCTGCCGTCGCATGATCGCCTCGGGCATGGGTTGGCACCGGCGGCCCCCTCATTCACGGGGACCCCGCCGGCACGGCTTCCATCGGCGCTCGACATCCGGCGCCTGGTTCCACTGCGCGATCCGACCGGCGCCACCCGCTGGGCCCCGGTCCTGCACGCGACGGTCGCCCGGCGCAAGCCAAGCGTCCACAGTGCGCCGGTTGGTCGGCTGCCCACCCACACGCCCGATGGCACGACGAACATCGTTGTCGCGAACGGCGAGTCTGACTCCGGGGGCACGCCGTGGGTTCACGTGAGCCTGGCGGTGCTTCCCAACGGTAGCGAGGGCTGGGTACCACGCAGCGCGCTGGGCGGGTGGTCGTTCGTGCAGACCCAGCTCGTCATCGACCGTGCCCGGCTCACAGCCACCCTGTTCCAGGCCGGCCACGTCGTGTTCCGCGCTCGCGTCGGCGTTGGAGCGCCGGCCACGCCAACGCCACCGGGCACCTTTTATGTCCGCGACCGCCTCACCGGCTTTACCAACCCCATGTATGGACCGCTCGCGTTCGGGACCAACGCGCGATCGCCAACGCTCACCGACTGGCCCGGCGGCGGGGTGGTGGGCATCCACGGGACCGATCAGCCGAATCTCATCCCGGGACGGGTCTCTCACGGCTGTGTCCGCCTGACCAACGCCGCCATCCTGCGGCTCGGAAAGCTGATGCCGATCGGGGCTCGGGTGACGATCGAATGACCCGGCGGCGCGGTGTCGTTGTCGTCCTCGTCTGCTGCTGCGTCCTGCTCAGCGTCACGACGATCCAGAGCGCAGCGCCCGCGGTCGCAGCGTCCACTGCCCCGTCGAGGACGGCGCCGCGCGACCTGACCCAGCACTTCCCCCTCGGTCCGCAGCGTCTGTGCTGTCAGAGCCAGAGCACATCGCACTCACAGACCGCCGCCGCGCCCCCACCGAGCGGGGCCACACCCCCGGCC
>JBAQGP010000657.1:0-12935 GCA_049287845.1 Solirubrobacteraceae bacterium
CCGGAGGCCCGGGAGGCACGGGCGGACCGGGCGGCACGCCGCCGCCCACGATCCCGGCCAACGGATGCTTCCCGGCTCCCGGCCGCTGCGGCCTGCCGGATCCCAACTACCACAATGTCGGCGCGACCTCGGCCTGCTCCTCGCTTCCCGCCTCGGGGTCGAAGACGGTGACGGTCGCGGGGTCCACCGTCGCAAACGTCAACGTCACGGGCACGATCGTGATCGGCGCGCCGAATGTCACGATCAACAACGTCTGCGTCACCAACGGCAACGGCACCCTCGGTACGTACGGGATCAGGATCAACAAGGGCGCCAACGGCGCCGTGATCACGCACACGACGGTGTCCGGGGCCAACGCCACGGACCAGTCGATTGACCAGGCCATCTCCAATCCGGACGAGGCCAGCGTGACGGCGAGCTACGACTACTTCTACAACTGCGGCGAGTGCGTCTGGGGCGGTCCGTACACGCTCACCTACAGCTACGTGATCACCAACGGTCAGCCGTATCAGAATGGGTACTCCGGCGGCAGCGGGCTGGGTCAAGTCCAGCACCTCGAGGACCTGTACTGCAGCGATGCCACCGAGAATCTGGACCACGACGTGCTGCTCGACCCCGCGGACCAGAACTCGTCGGTCTTCTGCGACACCCAATACGGCGGCGGCGGCCCCTGCGACAACCACATCACGATCACCAACAGTCTGATGGCGGGCGGGGCTTTCGTCATTTACACGTGCGGGAACGCCAGTGGCGTGGGCTCGAGCACGATGAACATCTCCAACAACCGCATCGCGCGGTGCACCACGCCGCCGTTCCGATACAACAGCGCGGTGGGCGGCACGACGTGCCAGGGAAGCCCAGGGACGAGCGTGGGATCGGGTGCCGACGGCCACGGGTACTGGCCCGGTGGCGGTTACTTCGGGCCGGTCGCCGCGAACTCGACGTACTGTCCGCCCACGGCGGGCCAGACCTGGGCGGGCAACGTCTGGGACGACAACGGCGCGAGCCTCAGCTGCCGCTCGTCCTGAGGCGCAGCGGGCCGGCCGCCTGAGCGCTCCCGGGGCGGTCCGACACAGCCCGGTCGTCTGAGCGTCGCCCCCGGGGCAGGCCCCGTAACGACCGAGGGCCCGTCGGTGTGACGGGCCCTCGGATACTTCGCGGCGACGCGCAGCGGCCGCCGTCCGCTTTACGTCAGGTGTTCGGGTACGACGGGAGGCGGCTGACGAACCCATGGAGCAGGCCGAGCAGCCGGTAGGCCCCCGTCACCTGGTTCGCGCTCCACGCCCGGGTCCACACCGTGGGCTCGTCGACCGATCCGGCGAAGTTGTCGCCGCCACCGGGGCACGGGCCGCCGTATTGACCGATGAACAGGTCATTGCTCGTCCCCATGCCGTAGCCGATCGCGCCCGACGCGGGCGTCCCGCTGCCGACCTGCGACCCGTCGACGTACAGGCGGACGTTCGAGCCGTCATAGGTTCCGACCACGAAGTGCCACTTGCCGTCCCAGATCCCGGTTCCCGCATCGGGCGACGGGTAGAACGTGAACCCGCCGTTCTGCGAGAAGTAGAACTGAAGGCCGCCGTTGGATCCGGTGTAGAGGCCGTAGGAAGCCGCGATGCAATCCGACGCGCCCTTGTCGACGACGTACTTGAACTCGCCGGGGGAACCCGCAGCCTTGACGTACGCCGCGACGGTGATCGCCGAGCTCGGCTCCAAGGAGGCGTTGTCGGGCACGTCCACCTCGCCGGTGTTGCCGTCGAAGGTCAGTCCCGAGCCGAAGTATCCGCTTGACCACTGTGCTCCGCCCTGCAACGTGCCGTTGTTGTGGTGGCCGGACGCGTCGTGGACCGTGGTCCCGCTTCCCTCGTACATAGGCCACCATCCCGAAAGCGTCGAGCTTGCCAGGGCGCTCGCCGGAACTGCGGCGACGGCAAACCCCACCGCGACCGCCACTGCCAGAACTGCTTTCCTCATAGCTCCTCCAGGACGACGGTTGTTCTCCAGATCGCCAGACGCCTCGTCTACGAGGCACCATGAGCGAAGAGAACGACGGGGATCGTTCTCAGCAGGATCGACAGGTTCAGCCAGACTGACCGTCGGTCCGTGTACTCGATGTCGAGCTTCACCATCTCGGCCATGGTGAGTTCCGATCGGCCGCTTACCTGCCACAGGCCCGTCATTCCGGGCTTGTGCACGAACCGCCTCAGCCATGCCTCGGGGTAGTGCTCGACTTCGTACTCGATGGCCGGCCGGGGGCCGACCAACGACATCTCCCCGCGGATCACGTTCCACAGCTGCGGGAGCTCATCCAAGCTCGATCGCCGCAGGAAACGTCCAAGTCGGGTCACCCGCGGATCCGCGGAGAGCTTGAACTGAGGCGTCCCCTCAACGCGCTCGGGCTTGCTGCCCTCGATGAGCTCGATGACGAACTGGCGGTGGATGTCCTGGCTGACGCCCTGGTTCATCGTTCGGAACTTGTGAACGGTGAATGGCGTCATGCCCCGCCCCAACCGGCGTTGCCGGAACACAACCGGTCCGGAGGAGTCCAGCTTGATGGCGATCGCGATCAGAGCCATCAGGGGAAGCAGGACCACGAACGCGATCGGTGCGACGATCAGATCGACCGCCCGACACGCGGCGTTGCCGGCGACGACCTTGCGGTCGGCCGGCGGTGCCAGTGATTCGTTGACGTCAATGTCAGTGGTGCGCGAAATTGCAGTGATTCCCATCCGTGTCCCTTCTGCTCGGGAGGAGCTACGTGCTCAGCTCACGCCGCGAGGCGCGCGCCAGAATGGGTCAGCGGGACGGAGTCGAGCCGGATGAGCTCCTGTTGCAGAGCGCGCCGGCCGCGGTGGTGCAGTCCATGTACGGCGCTCTCCGAGCGACCGATGCGGTCGGCGATCTCGCCCGGCGTCAGCCCGACGACATGCCGGAGGATGACCACCTTGCGCTGCTCATCCGACAGTGAGGCCAGTGCTTCGCGCACAACCTCGGCTCGGTCCATATCCGCACCGGTGTCGGTGTCGGGGTCGATCACGTTCTCGGTCGGCGTCAGCCGGTTGCGGCGCAGGTGATCGATCGCGACGTTGCGGGAGAGCCGCAGCAGCCACGCGAAGAACGGTACCCCCCTGTCGTCGTACTTGACGACGGTGGTGATCAACTTCGCGAAGACCTGCTGAGTGACATCCTCGGCCTCGTGGTCGTCGCGCACGATGGACCGCACGTAGCCGTACACGTTGTGCGCGTAGAGGACGTACAGATAGCGGACGGCCTCTCGGTCGCCCTCCTTGGCCCGCGCGACCGCGAGCCGAACCTTGCGCTGCGTCTCCGGGGACTCATCCCGGACAGTCCTGCCGTGGAATCCTGTTGTCGCAGACGTAACCGCCAGCGTGCCCCTGCCATGCCTCATGCGATGCCTCTGATTCGTGTTGCCCCGGGGCTGTCGTAGCCCCCTATGTGATTGGTGAGTATGCGGGCGGGGCCTGAACCTCTCAATGACCGCCCTGGCTCATTGGCCGTTCAGGGTGGTGAACGCCCATCTGGGCCTGAAGGGCCTCCGGGCCCGCGCGCACCTAAGCCTCGGGAACCTCGAGGACGGGCGCGCGTGAGAACTGCACCCCGCGCGTCGTTGATCCGGCGTGATGAGACCTTCCACCGATCGCGCCTGGGATCACGAGAAACCTCGTGCGCTCCCGGTCTCGCTGGTCAAGCTTGACGCGATTCAGGCCGAGAACAACACTGACCGCGCAATGAGGCTGCTGATCGTCGACAACGCTCCCACCCGGGCCGGCATACGGATGGCTCTCGGTGAGGACGTCACCGTGTGCGCCGAGGAGTCGGAGCTCGACCAGGCCATTCGCGCCGCCAAACGCGAGCAGCCGGACGTCGCCTTCATCGGCCGCGAGACCGCCGGAGACTGGCGGGCCATGGTCAGGGGGGTCTGTCGCGCGGCTCCGTTGTGCGCCATCGTGGTGCTCACGCAGCAGAGCGACGCGGACGACATGCTCGAGGCTATCCGCGCCGGCGCCGTCGGCTACGTGCCCGGTGGGCTGGACGCCGACCGGCTCCGGCGCGTCCTGCGCGCCCTGCGCGGTAGCGAGGCGATCGTGCCGCGTGCAATGGTCAACGACCTACTCAACGAGCTTCGAGGGACCCACAACGCCGAGAACGGCTTGACCGGCCGAGAGGCCCAGGTGCTGGGCATGCTTCGCCGTGGTCACTCGACGGCGTGGATTGCCGACCGTCTGCAGATCGCTCCCGTCACTGTGCGCCGTCACATCTCCGAGCTCGTTCACAAGCTCGGGGTCGAGAGTCGCTCGGACCTCATCGAGCGAAGCGCGATCTAACTCGCGACGCCCGCCCGCTGCCTCAGCTGACGTCCTGCCGTTGCCTCAGCTGACGCCCTGGCGGACCGCGTACACCGCAGCCTGGACCCGGCCGGGCAGCCCCAGCTTGGCCAGGATGTTGGAGACGTGATTCTTGGCCGTCCGGGGGCTGATGTTCAGCTCCTCGGCGATCTCGGCGTTCTCCATCCCGTTGGCGATGAGACGCAACACGTCGATCTCGCGCCCGGACAACAGCTCCAGCGGCGCCGAATCCTGTGGCGGCTTCGGCACTGCGGTCCGAATCCGGCCGAGCACAACCTCGGCCGCACGCGGCGACAGCCAGGCGGCTCCACTTGCGGCGGCAAAGACGGCGACGACCAGGCTGTCGATCGGCGTGTCCTTGGCGAGGAATCCCACCGCGCCCGCCTGCAGGACGGCTGAGACATCCGCGTCATCGGACGACACGGTCAGCGCCAGCACCTTGATGTCGGGATCGCGCGCGAGGACGAGGCGGGTTGCCTCGGGTCCGCTCATGTCGGGCATCCGGACGTCCATGAGGATGACGTCGGGCCGCAGCTCCGAGGCGAGCCGCACGCCCAGCTTGCCACCGGACGCCTGGCCCACGACCTCGATCCCCGCTTCCGCGGACAGCAGCGACGCGAGCCCGGCGCGAAACAGATCGTGGTCGTCGACCACGAGCAGCCTCACCATCGCTTCCCCCCGGCCCATGTGCCGCCGTTCACTCGAAACCGTATTGCCCATGTGGACTCTCTGCCGCCCCAGCTCGTCGCTCCGGAGTCCAGCATAGCGCTGGGGAGTGGGCCCCGGAGGCATTTCCGCTCGCCACGAAAGTCGAAGGCTCCCCCGCGCGTTCTCCCTGCAGGATGACCCGGCCCACGTTCAATCAGATGAACGACGCATGGGCAGCGCGTCCTATTCCCGCCGCAGAGCCGGCGTGACATAAACAGGACCGAGAACGGAAACTCAGGGGCAAACTTGATCGCATCCACCACTGCTGTCGCGACCGCACGCGAGAACGTCCGGTTCGCCGCGCTCGATCTGCAGCACGCGCCGATCGCCGAGCGCCTGCGTGACGCCTTCGACCGCGTACTCGAATCAAGCGCGTACATCCTCGGCTCAGAGGTCGAGGCCTTCGAGCACGAGTTCGCCGAGTACTGCGGCGTCAAGCAGTGCGTCGGGGTCTCCTCCGGCACGTCGGCGCTGACGCTGATGCTGCGCGCATACAACATCGGCCCCGGCGACGAGGTCATCGTCCCGGCCCACACCTTCATCGCGTCGGCTCTCGCCGTCGCGCACGTCGGCGCCACGCCGGTGCTGTGCGACGTGCTCGACGACACCGGCCTGATCGACCCCGATGCGGCCCAGGCGGCGGTGGGGCCGCGTACGGTCGGCATCATCGCCGTGCACCTCTACGGGCAGGCCTGTGACATGGATGCCCTGCAGGCGATCGCACGGCCGCGCGGCCTACTGGTGCTCGAGGACGCGGCGCAGGCCGCCGGAGCGCAGTATCGCGACCGGCCGGTTGGCTCCCTGGGCGCCGCCGCCGGTTTCTCGTTCTACCCGGGGAAGAATCTCGGAGGTTTGGGGGATGGAGGAGCGGTGTGCACAGACGACGCCCTGCTGGCCAGCCGGCTGCGTCGTCTGCGTAACCTCGGGCAGCGGGTCAAGGGCGAGCACGTCGAGCTTGGGTTCAACGAACGGCTCGATGGCCTGCAGGCCGCGCTGCTGCGCGTGAAGCTGGAGTACCTGGATGACTGGAACGAGGCCCGCCGGGCCCGCGCCCAGGATTACCGCGAGCTCCTGCCAGAGGGCACGGCCGTCATGGCAGAGCGCCCTGAGAGCCCGTGTATCTATCACCTGTTCCCGACGCGGTTTGCCGACCGCGATCGGATGGCCGCACTGCTGCGTGGAGCGGGAATCGAGACCGGTGTCCATTACGACCGGGCCGTCCACGAGCACGCCGCTTGGGAGGACTACCCGCTGCGCCGCGGTGATCTACCGATCGCCGAGGCGTGGGCGGCTGAGGAGCTGTCACTACCCATGCACTCTGACCTCACCAGGATGGAGGTCGAGCGCGTGGCGCACGCAATCGAAACCGCAGGAGCGGGGAGGGGGCACAAGTGAGCGCCACCGTCGCAGCGAGGACCGGAGACATGCCCATGACGGAGCCCACGGGGGTCGCCGTCGTCGGCCTGGGATATTGGGGCCCGAACCTGCTGAGGGTTCTCGCCGACATGCCGGACGCCCAGGTGCGCTGGATCTGCGATCTGGATCGCGAGCGCCTCACCCGCTTTCGCCGCCGGTACCCCTCGGTCCGCATCACCTCGCACATCGAGCGGGTGCTCGCTGATCCGGGGGTGGACACGGTCATCATCGCCACGCCGGTCAACACCCACTACGAGCTGGCGGCGCAGGCGCTGGAGGCCGGCAAGCACGTGTTCGTCGAGAAGCCGCTCGCGACATCGAGCATCCTCGCCGACGACCTGGCGCGGATCGCCGGCGAGCGGGACCTGCAGCTCATGTGCGGGCACACCTTCGTCTACAGCCCGCCCGTGCGCGCCATCAAGCGCATGCTCGAGACCGATACGTTGGGAGAGATCTACTTCATCTCGTCCAGCCGCGTGAACCTGGGACTGCACCAGCGCGACGTGAGCGTCATCTGGGACCTCGGGCCCCATGACTTCTCAATCCTGCTCTACTGGCTCTCGGAGATGCCGACCAGCGTGCGTGCCGTGGGTCGCGACTCGATCGTCCCCGGTATCGCCGACGTCGCCTTCGTGACCCTCACCTTCGCGTCGGGGATCGTCGCCAACGTCGAGTTGAGCTGGCTGGCCCCCTCCAAGCTGCGCCGGACCGTCCTGGTGGGCAGCAAGCGGATGGTCACCTATGACGATGGGGCGATCGAGCCCGTGAGGTTGTTCGACTCGGGTGTGGTCTACAAGGATCCGGAGACCTTCGGCGAGTATCACCTCTCCTACAGGTCGGGCGACATCGTCTCGCCCAAGATCGAAACGCATGAGCCGCTGAGCCTCGAACTCGGGGACTTCCTCCGGGCGGTCAGGACCGGCGAGTCAATGCAATTTCATACTGCGCTGGCCCGTAGCGTCGTGCGGATCGTTGAAGCGGCCGATCGGTCCCTGAAACAGGGCGGCCGCGAGGTCTCGCTCGACTCAGGCGAGATCAACGATCAGCTGAGCGCACGGCCGGCGCTCGCGCTCGCCTGACCCGTTCGGCGAGCGACCCGCCGCGCCCCTGGGGTCGCGCGCGCGCCTTCCTCTCGAGGAAGGCGTGCGCGTGGCCTGGGCGGGGTGTGCCGCGCCGCGCCGTGGCCGCTGGCGTAAGATCGTGAATCCTGATTCACACCACAGCGCGACGGAGGAGCCAGCGTGGACCTGAACGACACCCCGGAACAGGCGGAGTACCGCGCCCAGGCGAGGGCCTGGCTGGAGGCGAACCGGGACCAGGCCCCGCCGCGCTCAGGATCCTCCGAGGACCCGGTCTACATCGATTCCCGCCGCGCCTGGCAGGGCAAGCTCGCCGAGGCCGGGCTGGCCGCCGTCGCGTGGCCCAAGGAGTTCGGCGGCCGAGGGCTGGGTCCGATCGAGCAGGTCACGGTGAATCAGGAGATCTCTCGGGCCCAGGTCCCCGGGATCCTCGACGTCATCGGCATCGGGATGCTCGGCCCCTGCCTCATCGCCCACGGATCCGAAGAGCAGAAGGGCCGCCATCTGGGGCCGATGCTCCACGGTGACGAGGTGTGGTGTCAGATGTTCTCCGAGCCGGGTGCCGGCTCTGACCTGGCGGCGGTGCAGACCCGCGCGCGCCAGGGCGAGGACGGCAGCTGGACGCTCAACGGCCAGAAGGTGTGGACCACCAACGCTCAGTTCGCCTCCTTCGGCCTGCTCCTGGCGCGGACCGATCCCGACGTCCCCAAGCACAAGGGCCTGACGATGTTCATCGTGCCGATGGACTCGGCCGGGGTGACGGTCCGCGGGCTGCGCCAGATCTCGGGCGAGGCCGAGTTCAACGAGGTCTTCTTCGATGACGTGCGCCTGGACGCCGACGCAGTGGTGGGCGGCGTCGGCAATGGGTGGGGCACGGCGCTCACCGTGCTCATGTACGAGCGGCTGACCATCGGCTTCGGCTCCGAGGGCTTCGGCTCGCCCGCGCGGCTGGCCCAGACGCTGGCGGCCGACGCCGGCGCACGCCACGACGCCGACGCTCGCCGGCGTCTCGGCGAGGTCATCACCGAGCTGCTGGCCGTGCGCTACAACGGCTACCGAGCTCTCACGGCGCTCTCGCGCGGGCAGATCCCCGGCCCTGAGGCGGGTCTGGCCAAGGTGACCATGGTCAACGCCGCGATCGCGGCCACCGACCTCGCCGCCGACGTGGTCGGCCCGGACGCGCTCGACCTGGACAGCGAGTGGAGCTATCTGATCTCGTTCCTGCCGGGGCTGAAGTCGGCCGGGGGCACCGAGCAGGTCCTGCGCAACATGATCGGGGAGCGGGTGCTGGGCCTGCCGCCCGAACCGAGACTGGACAAGGGAGTGCCCTTCTCCGAGCTGCGGTCGATGGAGAAGCAGGCGCTGACGTCATGAACTTCGCCCTCTCCGACGAGCAGATGCTGTTGCGCGAGGCCGCTCGCGGCTCGCTGGCGCGCGTCAAGACGATCGAGGCCGCGCGCACGGCGCTGGAGGACCCGTCCACACTCCCCGACCTGTGGCCCCTGGCGGTCGAGGCCGGCTGGCCCGGCGTGCTGATCGACGAGGAGCACGGTGGCGCGGGCTTGGGGGGGTTTGACGCGCTGCTGGTGGCCGAGGAGTGCGGTCGCGTCCTGGCCTCGGTGCCGTTGCTCGGCCTGCTGCCGGCCACCGCGATCCTCAACGCCGCCCGGGACGCGTCGCTCGAGGCGGTCGCCTCGGGCGAGGTGCGACCGGTCTACGTCCCGGCGCGGCCCCCGGGAGAGCTCGACAAGGCGTGGACGGTCGAGCCCCCCTCCGGGTTCACCCGGGCGAGCGCGCCATCGGTGTCCGGCGAGGGCGACGAGGTGACGCTGGACGGCCATGTGGCCTGGGTGCCCGATGCGCCCGGCGCCGACCTGCTCGTGGTCGTCGGCGTCGACGGGGACGGGGAGCCGGCGGCGGTGGCTGTCGAGGCGGGCGCCGACGGTGTGGCCGTGGCGACGGTGACGCGCTATGACGCCACGCGGTCGTTGGGGCACGTGACCTTCACGGGCGCGCGCGGGCGGCGCCTGGCCGTCGATGGCCGTGTCCTCGTCGATGCCTGGTACCTGGCGCACGCCCTCATCGCCGCCGAGTCGATCGGCGCCGTGCAGACCTGCCTGGACGTGAGCGTCGCCTACGCCAAGGAGCGGTTCACCTTCGGCCGGGCCATCGGCTCCTATCAGGCCATCAAGCACGAGCTCACCGAGGTCCTGCGCCGGCTCGAGAACGCCCGCGGCCTTCAGTACTACGCCGGGTGGGCCCGCCGGGCCCGGCCCGAGGAGTTCCCGCTGGCGGCCAGTGCGGCGCGCAGCGCCGCCGGGGCGGCGCTCGACTTCGCCGCCCGGACGATGATCAACGTGCACGGCGGCATCGGGGCGACGTGGGAGCACGACGCACCTCTGTTCTTCCGTCGCGCCGAGCTCTCGCGACGCCTGCTGGCGGGGACCCACGACGCCACCGACCGGGTGGCCGAGTGCACCATGGCCAACGCCGCGGCCGCCGCATAGGAGCCGGCGGATGGGTCGCCGCCGTGTTCTCGTGATCGCGGCCGTCGCGGCCTGGCTGTGCGCGGTGACGGCCGGGGCTGCGGCTGCGGCGCCTCAGAAGCGGTGGTCGCCCCCGGCCCACCTCACCTGGTACTGGCAGCTTCAGGGCCGGGTGCGGACCGAGAACGTCGCCGCCTCTGACATCGACGGCTTTGAGAACGGCGCCCCCGAGGTGAGGCGCCTGCACGCCCTCGGCCAGCACGTCATCTGCTACGTCGACGTCGGGAGCTGGGAGCGATGGCGACCCGACGCCGCCCGCTTTCCGCCCGCGGTCCTGGGCCGCGGCAACGGGTGGCCGGGGGAGAGGTGGCTGGACGTCCGGCGTCTGGCGGTGCTCGAGCCGATCATGCGCGCCCGCTTCGCCATGTGCGCGCGCAAGGGCTTTGACGCGGTCGAGCCCGACAACATGGACGGCTTTGAGAACCCGACGGGCTTTCGCATCAGGGCGCCCCAGCAGCTGGCCTTCGACGACTGGGTCGCCCGCACGGTGCACGGGCTGGGCATGGCGGTCTTTGAGAAGAACGACCCCGAGC
This sequence comes from Solirubrobacteraceae bacterium, assembly GCA_049287845.1. GTDB lineage: Bacteria > Actinomycetota > Thermoleophilia > Solirubrobacterales > Solirubrobacteraceae > Palsa-465. Next base: position 10,650 of record JBAQGP010000657.1, read on the forward strand.
AGGCCAGGGCGCTCGAGCCGCACTTCGACGGCGTCCTGGACGAGCAGTGCAACCAGTACCACGAGTGCGCGGCGTTCCGACCCTATCTGCGCGCGGGCAAGCCGGTGCTCAACGCCGAGTACCGGCGCTCCCTGTACCCCGGGTTCTGCGCCAACGATCGCCGTCTGGGCATCTCGGGAGCCCTGTACGCACTCGATCTCAACGGCACGCTGTTCGAGCCTTGCACGGTGAATTCGGATTCACTACGATTGTGAATCAGGATTCACGAGGTTTCTGAGTCCCCGAGTCAAGGGAGACACATGGCCACGATCGAGATCACCGACCCGGCCCGCGAGGTGCTCAACCAGGCGCCCGCACTCCAGCCCGCCAACCTGTTCGAGCTGGACCTCGCGCTGGGCGAGGCTCTGGAGCGCGAGGGCGGGGGCTGGGGCGTGGACCGGGCCCGAGAGGCCGGCGCGGTCGCCGGCAGCGTCGAGGCACTGGAGCATTCGCGCCGAGCCGAGCGCAACGAGCCGCGTCTGACCACGCACGACCGCTACGGCAACCGCATCGACGCGGTCGAGCTCGACCCGTCGTGGCACTGGCTGCTGGAGGGTGCCGTGGCGCGCGGCATACACGGACTGCCCTGGCGTGAGCCGCAACCGGGCGCCCACGTCGTGCGTGCCGCCATGTTCGCGCTGTGGGGCAACGCCAACGCCGGCGTCATGTGCCCGGTGTCGATGACCTATGCCGCGGTGCCGGCGCTGCGCGACGGCGCGCCCGAGCTGGCCGCCGAGTGGGAGCCGCGGCTGACGCTGCCCGACTACGAGCGCGGTGCCCTCTCGGGGATGGCCATGACCGAGCGCCAGGGCGGCTCAGACGTGCGGGCCAACATCACCCGCGCCGAGCCCAACGGCGACGGCACCTACGAGCTCAACGGCCATAAGTGGTTCTGCTCGTACCCACCGTGTGACGTGTTCCTGGTTCTGGCTCAGGCGGCCGGAGGACTGTCGTGCTTCCTCGTGGAGCGCGGTCCCGGGATGGAGTTCCAGCGCCTCAAGGACAAGCTCGGCACGCGTTCGCTGCCCTCGTCGGAGGTGGAGTTCCGCGGCGCCCTTGGCCGGCTCGTGGGTGACGAGGGGCGCGGCGTGCCGGCGATCATCCGCATGGTCAATCACACCCGGCTGGATTGCCTGCTGGGGTCGACCACCGGGCTGCGGCGGGGCACGCTCGAGGCCATCCATCACGCCCGCCACCGCTCGGCGTTCGGCAGCCGGCTCGCCGACCAGCCGGCGATGCGCAACGTGCTCGCCGACCTGGCCCTCGAGTCAGAAGCGGCCACGGCGACCGCGATGCGCGTGGCGCGCGCCTATGACGAGCCGTCGGAGACGGCGTTTCGACGGTTTGCCACCGCGGTCTGCAAGTACTGGGTCTCCAAACGCGCCGCCGCGCATGCCGCCGAGGCACTGGAGTGCTTGGGGGGCAACGGGTTCGTCGAGGACTCCGGGATGCCGCTGCTCTACCGCGATGCCCCGCTGAACTCGATCTGGGAGGGATCGGGCAACGTCGCCGCGCTCGACGTGATGCGCGCCATCGTCTCCGAGCCCGAGGGCCTGCCGGCGTTCCTGGCCGAATGCGAGCTCGCCGCCGGGGCCGAGCCCCGGCTCGACGCCCATCTCGGCGATGTCCGCGAGCGTGTGCATGCGGCGTTCGCGGGTGCTGACGGCGCCGGCTCGCAGGAGCGGCTCTACGCCGGCCAGTTCGAGGCGCGCCGGCTCGTCGAGGACCTCGCGGTCGCGCTTCAGGCCTCGCTGCTGGTCCGCCATGCCCCGCCGGCGGTCGCCGACGCGTTCTGCGCCGGGCGCCTGTCCGGCGACCGGGGCCGCGTGTACGGCACGCTCCCCGCCGCCGTCGACGCCCAGGCGATCATCGAGCGCGCGCTACCGGCATGAGCTCGGGTTCCCACCCGGCTCGCGCCCGTGACGAGGACTTCGGCGACCTCCGCCCGTCCAGGTTCAGGGGGTGAGCGCAGTGGGGACCGTCGCCACCGGCACCCGGGAGCGCCTGCTGGCAGCGGCCCGCGAGCTCATCGAGGAGGGCGGCTACGGAGGGGCCTCGGTGCTGGCGATCGCCGAGCGCGCGGGCGTGGCCGCGGGGACCTTGTACCGCCATTTCGCCTCCAAGGAGGAGCTGTTCGTCGAGGTGTTCCGGTCGGTGTGCGCGCGCGAGGAGCGCGCGATGCGCGCCGCCGGCGACCAACTGCCCGCCGGCGCGACCGCACAGGAGCGCCTCGAGACGGCGCTGGCC
>JBAQGP010000658.1:0-1661 GCA_049287845.1 Solirubrobacteraceae bacterium
GCTGCTGCGTGGACATCTCGGCGAGCCCGGCTCGGCGGCAGAAGGCGAGGGCCCGGGGGCCGGGGGCGGGGCCGGCCAACCCCCCTTGCGGTCTGCGCCGCTTCGGGCCCGGCTGGCAGTGGCCCTGCTCATCGTGGGGGTCGGGTTCCTCAACGCCGCCGACGCCGGATGGGCGCATCTGATCGGCGTCTTCGCCCTGTTCGGCTTCATGATCATCGGGTTTGCCGCCATCGTGCCGCGGGCCCTTGCCGAGGACAGCGACGGCAACGACCAGCTCGAAAGGGCGGGGCCGACGGTCTGAGTAGCCGGTGTGGAGGGCCGGCCTCCAGGATCCGCTGCAGATCCTCGTCGCCATCGGCGGGCGGCGCGTTGGGACAAGCCGTCAGAATGAGGCCGCACCGACCCGCCCTATGGACAGCCAGCCCGACAGCCCCGGCCACACCGCGTTCCTGTTCGACCTCGACGGAACGCTCATCGACAGCGTCTACCAGCACGTGCTGGCCTGGCGCGAGGCCCTGCAGAGCGTCGGGGTGAGCCTGGCCGTGTGGAAGATCCACCGCCGCATCGGGATGAGCGGCGGCTTATTCGTCAACGCGCTGGTGCGCGAGCTCGAGACGCCGCTGGAGGCCGAGGCCCTGGCCGCGCTCCCGGACCTGCACGCCGAGGCCTTCATCCGCCGCTATGACTCCGTCCAGGCCCTGCCCGGCGCGCGGGAGCTGCTCGCCACCCTGTCCGAGCACGACGTGCCATGGGCGATCGCCACCAGCGGTCCCGAGCGCTACGCCGGGCTGGCCCGCGACCTGCTCGCGCTTCCGGAGGCCACCCCGATGATCACACGCGACCAGGTGCGCTACGCCAAGCCCGACCCCGATCTGTTCCTCACCGCGGCTCGGCAGATCGGAGTGGACATCCGCCAGAGCAACGTCGTGGGCGACAGCGTGTGGGACCTGCTCGCGGCCCAGCGGGCGCGAGCGCTGGGGATCGGGCTGCTGTCGGGCGGCTACGGGCGCGAGGAGCTCTTCTACTCCGGCGCCTACCGCGTCTTCGAGGATCCCGCCGACCTGCTGGCTCACCTCGACGAGGTGGGAGTGCGGCGCGCGCACTGAGCCATCGCCTCCTACATCCCCGGGTGTACACACAGATACATCCGTCGAGGCCATTGCGGCCGAGGTTCGCGGTCTGTACCCTCCATGGTGTGGAAAAGCGCGCGAATCTGAGGGCATCGGACGCTGACCGCGATCACGTCGTGTCGCGGTTGCACAAGGCCGCGACCGAGGGCCGGATCCTGGCCGAGGAGCTCGAGCAGCGCGTCGGCCACGCTCTGAAGGCGCAGACCTACGGGGACCTGGAGAAGACGGTCGCCGACCTTCCTGGTCCTCGCCCCCGCCAGCGGCGCGCGCCGGCACGCCGCACACCGATGAGCTGGACGCTGGCAGCGGTGCGGGCCAACCCCGTGCTGATCCTGTTCGCCATCCCGGTCCTGGCGGTCACGCTGGCCATGATGCTGGCCGCGGCGATCATCTGGATGGTGCTGATGGTCGTGCTGATGGTCCTCGGCGGACGCCCGCGCGGATCGCATGGGCCCCACGGCCCGTGGATGTACACGCGCCGCGCCCGCGCCTTCGGGCCGCCCCGCCGCGGCGGGCCCCGCAGCTACTGGG
>JBAQGP010000659.1:0-3670 GCA_049287845.1 Solirubrobacteraceae bacterium
TGGCGGTTCTGATGGCTCGCCACCTGCACTACGACTACAGCAAGCCGGAGAATCCCAACAACGACCACCTGATCTTCTCCAAGGGCCACGCGTCGCCTCTCGTCTACGCGATGTTCGCCGCCGCCGGCGCCATCACCGACGAGGAGCTGCTGACCTTCCGCCAGTTCGGCTCAAAGCTCGAGGGCCATCCCACGCCCGTCCTGCCCTGGGTCGACGTCGCCACCGGCTCGCTGGGCCAGGGCATGCCGATCGCGGCCGCCATCGCATTGTGCGCGCGTGAGCTGGACCGCCTGCCCTACCGCGTGTTCACCCTGTGCGGTGACTCCGAGATGGCCGAGGGCTCGATCTGGGAGGCGGTGGAGCACGCCGGCATCAACGGCCTGGACAACTTCGTCGCCATCATCGACGTCAACCGCCTGGGCCAGCGCGGCGAGACCATGCACGGCTGGGACCTCAGCTCCTACGCCAAGCGCGCCGAGGCTGCCGGCTGGCACGCGATCGAGATCGACGGCCACGACCTCGACGAGATCGACAGCGCCTTCTCGGAGGCCGAGACGACCAAGGGCAAGCCGACGATGATCGTCGCCCGGACGATCAAGGGCAAAGGTGCCACCGAGACCGAGAACGTCGAGGGCAAGCACGGCCAGCCGCTCAAGGACCCCGACAAGGCGATCGAGGAGCTCGGCAACATCGGCCCGGTCCACGTCGACGTGGCCAAGCCCGAGAGCACGGGCACCCCGCACAAGTTCGACTCCGATCCGTCGGTGCCCCTGCCCACCTACGAGGTCGGCGGCGACCCCGTCCCGACGCGAAAGGCGTTCGGCGAGGGCGTCGCGGCGATCATGCAGCGCCGGGGCGACGTGGTCGTCATCGACGGTGAGGTGAGCAACTCCACGCACACCGACGAGGCCATCAAGAAGACCCCGGACCGCTACTTCGAGGCCTACATCGCCGAGCAGATGATGATTGCCACCGCGGTGGGCTTCCAGGTGCGCGGCTGGACCCCGTTCGCCGCGACGTTCGCGGCGTTCCACTCGCGTTCGTATGACTTCGTCCGCATGGCGGTCATCTCTCAGGCCAAGCTGTGCCTCAACGGCTCGCATGCCGGGGTGTCGATCGGTGAGGACGGCCCGTCGCAGATGGCGCTGGAGGACCTGGCCGAGTTCCGCGCCCTCGGCGGCTCGGTGGTGCTCTACCCGTCGGACCCCAACCAGACGGTGAAGCTCACCGAGGCGATGGCCGACCACGACGGCATCTCCTACCTTCGCTCGACCCGTGCCGCGCTTCCCACCCTCTACGGGCCCGACGAGGAGTTCAAGATCGGGGGGTCACGCGTAGTGCGCGAGTCAGACGAGGACCAGGTCACCCTGATCGGTGCCGGCGTCACCCTGCATGAGGCGATCAAGGCTGCCGACACGCTGGCCTCCGACGGCGTCAACGCGCGCGTGATCGACCTCTACTCGGTCAAGCCGCTCGACGTCGACACGCTCACCGCTGCCTCTCAGGCCACCGGCGGGCGATTTGTGGTGGTCGAGGACCACTGGGCCGAGGGCGGGATCGGCGAGGCTGTGATCAGCGCCATGGCCGACGCCGACGAGCGGCCGCGCGTGGTCAAGCTCGTCGTCTCCCATCTGCCCGGGTCGGGCAAGATGGCCGAGCTCCTGCACGACTGCGGGATCGATGCCGATGCCATCGTCACCGCCGCCCGGCGCCTGGTGGAGCTGGGCCCGCAGATCGGCAGCGCTACCGCGGCAGGCTCACGCAGCTAGCCCTCGCGCGCTACCTGGGTACGGCGCGCTCAGAGCCCGGGCACGCCGGCCCCTCACGGCGGGCGGGAGAGACCTCCGGCTGATCGTCAACGCACGGCGCTGATCGGGGGTGGTTGGCCGACAGCGTGACGATGCCTCGGCGCGGAAGCGGGTGTCGGCTGCGGCACACTTCGTCGATGACCGGCGAACACGAGGATGATCGCGCGGGCACCGATACGGCCGCGATCGAACCGGACAAGAAGCTCAGCGCCGAGCTGAAGGAGTGGCTGGCCGGAGAGGGCGAGCGAACCCTTGGCGCTCTGGTCGATGCCTTTGGCAAGAAGAGCTTCGCCATCCTGTTCGTGCTGCTTCTCGGCGTGCCGGCTCTGCCGTTACCCACCGGCGGCGCCACCCACGTGTTCGAGGTCATCGCCGCACTGCTCGCACTGGAGCTGATCGTGGGCCGGCGACAGGTGTGGTTGCCCCGGCGGTGGCACGGCCTCAAGCTCGGCGGCGATAGGCAGCGGCGGTTCATCGCCGCATTGACGGGGCTCATCCGCCGCCTGGAGCGCCTGTCGCGCCCCCGGCTCGCGTTCCTGTTCGACCACCGCCTCTCCAACATCGTCTTCGGTCTGCTCGTTCTGGGCGGGACGGCAGGGGCGTTCTTCGCCCCGCCCTTCACCGGCTTGGACACGCTGCCTTCGTTGGGGGTGGTCGTCCTCGCGCTGGGAGTGCTCCTGGAGGACTTCCTGGTCGTCGCGGTCGGCCTGGTCGTCGGCGTCGCCGGGATCGCGTTGGAGATCGTCGTCGGCGCGGCGGCGCTGCACGGCCTCAACGCGATCTTCTAGCGGCCGACCGTCCGATCGAGGGCATTGGCGGCTACGGCGGCGGCCTCGCGCACGAGCGCGCGCCGCGGATCCTGCGGATCGCTTGCCAGGTTGAGCTCGACAAGCCGAACGCCGCCGCGGGCGACGCTCTCGGCGAGCACGAGCGCCGTCATCGCCTCCCCACGGACCCCACCGCGAGCATCGGTCGCGGCGCCCGTGGCCAACTCGGCCACCTCGCGCGCTGTCTCGATGACGCGCACGAGCGGGTCCGCCGCATCGGCGAGCGCCCGGCGAAGCCTCTGCGGATGGCCCGGTTCGTCACGACGGCGCCCGACCGCGAGGACCTCGCGGTAGGCGGCTGCGTCGAGATCGGCGAGTGAGAGCGCGGTCGTGCGCAGCGCATGGGCGCGGTCGCGGCGCACCTCGATCGCGGCGGGCGACTCCGGCTCCTGGCGCAGGGTCACCGCACTGACCATCTCCACCAGCGCGGCGGCGAGCGCGCACGTCCAGGCCAGGCTCGGCCCGGCGCCAGGAGCGGGGTCGCGTGCGGCTACGGCCTCCACGATCTCCGCGAGGCGCAGGTCAGCGAACTCGGACATCGCCCGCCAGCCTAGGGATTCCGATCACGCCGCGCACCTCCGCCGCGACGCCGGCGCCGCGCCTCCGCCCGCAGTGTGCGAGGGCAGCTCCCGCCCCCTGAGCCAAGGTGGCATCGCTATGGCTTGACACGGTGCCAAATTGATGCCATATTGGCACCATGCAACTAGATCAACATGTGGAACGACTTCGCGACCGCCTCGCGCTGGCCGCGGACGGCGACAGGGAAGACGAGGCGCGGGTGGCCCAGCGGCTGATCGCGTCGCTTGATGATTCGGTGCGGCTCATGCTGCTCGATGTTCTGGCCGCGGCCGCCGCCGAGATCACGCGCGAGCTGGCGCCGGCCTCGGTGGAGCTGCGGCTCCGCGGATCCGACCCGGAGTTCGCGGTCAGCACGCCGGCCGAGCGGCCGGAGCGTGGAACCGGCGTCGGCGGGCGCACCGACGAGACGGCGGGCGGCGCTGATGCGCTGGCAGGCGGCGAAGGGACGCCGGCGCG
>JBAQGP010000660.1:0-8475 GCA_049287845.1 Solirubrobacteraceae bacterium
GTGCAGCGCATCGCCGAGCCGCTGAAGCGAGGGGGACAGGTCGGTCACGGGTCCTCCTTGGACGAGGACAGGCGATGGCGCAGGGCTTCGAGCCCGCGGTGCACGCGGACGCGGGCCGCGGTCGGGCTGGTGCCCAGCGCGTCGGCGACGCGCTCATAGTCGAGGTCCTCGATGACGCGCAGGCGAACCGCCTCGCGCTGGGACTCGGGCAGGGTGTCGAGCAGCTCGTCGGCACCGTCGGCCCAGGCCTCCTCGGGGGCGGTGCTGGCAGGCGGGTGGTCCAGGCGGCCCATCAACCCCAGCCGCTCGGTGGCGCGGCGCTCGATCGCCCCGCGGCGCACGGACATCAGCAGGGCGTTGCGCGCGATTCCGAACAGCCACGGCGCCGCCGAGCCGACGGCCTCGTCACGGAAGCGAGCGCGCACGAGCCATGCCTGGGCGAAGGTCTCGGCGGTCAGGTCCAGCGCCGCGGCGTCATCGTGGGTGCGGCGGGTGAAGTAGCCGTAAACGCGCTGGGCGTAGCGGCCGTAGAGCTCGCGGAAGGCGTCGGGGTCGCTGCGCGCCGCCGCCATCAGAGCCGCGTCACTGCGAGTCACCATCGAGGAGGTCATCGCCGACAAGATTGCGCGAGACGCCTCTGGTGTTACAGCGGCGGGAACGGCCTCAGCCGAAGCGGACCTTGCCGTTGGAGCGCGCGCGCGCCTGGGCGCGGTCGACGAAGTCCAGCCGCTTGGTCGCGGCCCGGAACAGGCGGGTGACGAGCTTGAGCCGCGCGTTCTCGGAGCGCAGGTCGAGCAGTCCCTGCTTGGCGTCCAGCCCGAAGTCAACGGTGGCGGCCATGTCGTAGGCGCCCATCTCCTCGAGCTCCGCGTCTTCGGGCTCGCGGTCGGTGGCGCGCTTGACCAGGTCCGCGTAGGCCGCACGCGCGTCACCGGCCAGCTTGGCGTCGGGTTCGTCGACGCCGTCCTCGACGAACTCGACCACCCCCGCCGGGTAGGGCAGATGGGCTTGGCGCTCGAGCACGCGGAACGGCCGCGTGCCGCGGGCCAGGAGGTTGATGCGACCGTCATCCATGCGTTCGAGCACGCGCTCGATGGCGCACGCGCAGCCGATCTCGCGCAGGCCATCGTCGGCCATCCAGACGATCCCGAACTCGGTTCCCGAGTCCAGGCACTCGCCCATCATCGTCTTGTAGCGCTCCTCGAAGATGTGCAGCGGAACGAGCTCGCCGGGGAGCGCCACCAGATCCAGCGGGAACAGCGGGAAGTCCGCGACCTGATCGGGCATCTCCAGGCCAGTCTAGGGCCCGCACGCGCTCACGCCGGCGGCGCGCGGGGGGCACCTCGACGCGCGAGGAGTCAGTCGCGCCGGGCGGTGAGCAGCAGGTTGTAGAAGAGGGCCGGCGGCAGCATCGGCTCCAGCAGCCGCTCGTCCAGGCGCTGGAGCGCGAGGTAACCGTGAAAGGCGTACCGGCGCCACAGCATCGGCACGTCGACCGGGTCGGCGGAAGCCTCGAGCGCCCGATTGAACCACCCGAACCAGTTGGCGGTGAGCTCCTCGCCGCGCACCTTGACGTCGCTGAAGCCGGCCCGGCGCGCATGACGCGACAGGTCGCCGGGCTCGAAGGCGTGGATGTCGACGAACCGCTCGAGGTCGTGGTCGTTGCGTGCATCCGCGCCCTTGTGGGGGGAGTCAGTCCCCGCCCACCCGGCCGGGCGGGCGCGCAGGAGTCGCCGCCACGCTGGGGCCAGGGCATGGGCGCCGCGCTTGGGGATCGAGGCGATCCGGTCACCGAGGCGCGACGGCTCGCCGGCGAACACGATCCGGCCTCCGGGGCGCAGCACGCGGTGAAACTCGGCGAAGGCGCGGCGCAGGTTGGGCAGATGGTGAAGGACGGCGTGGCCGAGCACGAGGTCAAAGCTCTCGTCTGAGAACGGGAGCGACTCGGCGTCGGCGCGGGCGGTCCTGACCTGGAGACCGAGCCGCTGGGCGTTGTCTGCCAGGGTCGCCATCATCCCGGGGGAGATATCGGTGCAGGTGGCCTCGCTCACGACCCCGGCCTGAAGCAGGTTGAGGGTGAAATAGCCGGTGCCGGCGCCGATCTCCAGCGACCGGTCATAGCCGCGGTCAAGCTCTGAGCCCAGCAGCTTGCGCAGCTTGCCCAGGACCTGGCCCTGCCCGGTCGCGCCGAAGTCGATGCCCCACTTCGAGTCATAGCTGTCGGCCGCCACGTCGTGGTAGCGCGTGTTGACGTCCCGGATCTCGTCCGCGGTGAGCAATGCGTCCATGCCGTCCGGCACATTAGGGCACGTGTCCGTACCCTGTCGCCCCGTGACCGTCAACCTCTACGTCCAGCGCGATCAGCCGGCGGGTGTCCCCCCGCTGGAGCTCACCGGCGAGCGGACGCTGCCCGACGTCCCGGCGGAGAACTACTGGTATCGCCGGCATCTCGCCGTCTATGAGTGGATCGGAGCCCGGGTCATCGGCGCGCGGGTGATCGATATGGCGTGTGGCGAGGGCTATGGGTCCGAGGTGCTCTCGCGCGGGGCGGCGAGTGTCGTCGGGGTCGATGCCAATCCCGACGCGCATGAGCACGCACGGCTGCGCTACACGCGCCAGAACCTCACCTTCGAGCGTGGGATGGTGGAGACCCATGGCGAGGCGGGCGCCTTTGACGCCGTCGTGTTCCTGCAGACGATCGAGCACGTTCAGGATCCCGTGGCCGTGCTACGCCACTTCCGCACGCTCCTGGCGCCGGGTGGCACCGTCTACGTCTCGACGCCCAACCTGCTGACGCTGGCTGCGCCCGGGGCCGCGAAGTCAGACAACCCGTGGCACATCAAGGAGTACCGGGCCACCGAGTTCGAACAGCTGTGCCGCGAGGTCTTCGACCAGGTGCGGATGTTCGGCCTCTTTCACGCCCGCAAGCTGCGCCTGCACGAGCTGGCGCTGGCCTGCGGCTGGGACGCTGTGCATGCGCGACTGCGCGTCACCAAGCGGTTCTATGACCGCTTCACACCGTCGATCGCCGCCAGCGACTTCGCGCTGCGCCAGACCGGGCTCGACGGCGCACTCGATTTCCTCGCGGTGTGCGAGACCAACGAGGGAGAGACATGACATACGTGAAGGTGTTGATGGTGCTCGCGGTCCTCGGCGCCTACCCAGCGGTGGCGCTCGCCCACAGGGCGCCGAGCAAGAGCCAGCGCACGTCACTGGTCAGGACGACGGACAGCTATCTGCACGAGCCCATCCCGGGCAGGTGCCTCAGGGAGGAGATCTCGACTGCCAACGCCTCGTGGGCGGAGGTCGGTTTCGCCTTTGCCAAGGCCGGTCATCTCTCCGCGCTGTGCGCCAAGTTCGCCGCCGACGGCGTGATCCTGTTTCACTTCCGCGCCGGCCGGTGGCGCTTCGAGGCTGCCGGCAGCAGCTTCCGCAACGCCAATGGAGGCTGCGCTCTGAGCCACACCATGCCCCGCACGGTCATCGCGGACTTCAAGCTCTGCTAGGGGAGGTCCGGAATGTCGGTGCATGACACGATCACTTTGTGAGCGAGTTGGCCACGATCGGCTACGAGGTTCGCCGTGGCGTCGTCCCAGCCTCGCTGGTCGACGATGCCCTCCGCGCCCTGCATCTCGACCTGCTCGTTCGCGGCGCTTCAGCCGAGGACCTCGGCCAATGGCTGTGGGGAGCCCACTGGTTCCCGCACCTCACCCACTCGGAGCCGATCACCGCGCTGGCCGACGCGCTGCCTGAGGACTGGCGCACCGGCGAGCGCTGCGACCCGCAGATCCTGCTCCAGTTTCCGCACACCGGACCGGAACCCGAGATCACCTTCCATGTCGATCGCGAGCCCGAGTGGGCGGCGGGGCGGCGCTATCGCCGGATCGTCGGAGTGCCGCTCAGCCGGTGGCGCCGTGACAACGGTGGGCTGCTCGTCAAGCCCGACGGTCAGGTGATCTCCGTCGAACTGGATCCGGGCGATGCCGTGGCGATGGCCCCCGATCTGCTTCACAGCGGCGGGATCAACGGCACCGGCACGATCCGGTACGGGGCCTACTTCCGCTGGCTTGACTGACCGAAACGGCGGTTGATCACCACCCCCAGCTCGGATCGGCGCAGCCACGCGGTCTGTTCGTCGGACTCGCCCGGCTCGCACACGTAGATCTCGTGAGCGGGTGAAGCGACGACGCGCAGCCCGGCCGAGCGCAGCATCGCGCGCACGCAGGCATCGTCGGGCGCCCACCAGTTGGTCTGATCGCCGGCGTACGCTCGCTCGATGAACGCCGCCTTGGGCCATCCCGGATCGGTGAGCATGTCGCGCTCGCCGAACGCGAGGTCGTCCGGGACCCCGAGCGCGCTCTCGCCGGGCATCGTCAGCGTCTGAACGATCATTCGCCCCCGGACGAGCGGGGCCAGTCCGTCCAGGGCGAGCTGGGGATAGCGCAGGTGATAGAGCACACCGAGGAACAGGACGATGTCAAAGCGCTCGTCCGAGCCGAGCAGGTCGTAGAGGTGCATCTGTACGAAAGACACGCGTCCGGCCGGGTCAAGGCGCTCCGCGGCCCACCGGCCCTGGCGAAGGTAGTGCTCGTCCAGGTCGATGGCGAGCACCTCGGCGCCCCGGGCGGCCAGCTGGAAGCTGTAGTAGCCGGCGTTGCAACCGACGTCGAGCGCGCGCGCTCCGGTCAGATCGGCCGGGAGCACGTCGGCGATCTGGCGCCATTTGAAGGCGGGGAAGTCGCCGAGCGGGTGCGCGGCCGCGGTCTGATGGCCCGAGGGCAGATGCAGGTTGTGAAACCAGGGAGCCAGCTCGTCGATCTCGGCGGAGGTGCCGTCGGACGGCTGCTCGCCGGAGCGGGGAACCTGCAGGCTCATGCCGTCCTCGTCGAGAGGCCGACCGACCTGATCTCGCGCTCGAGCGCGTCGACGCGGTGGGCGGCGGTATGGCCGGCGAGTACGCGGGCCCGCGCGGCACGGGCGATCTGCCGGCGCTGAGCGTCGTCGACGTCGTCGAGCAGCGCGGCGACCTCCTCGCCGCGGCCGGCCACGAGGATCTCCCGGCCGGGCTCGAACACGTCCTGGACCCCCGGCCACGGATCGGTGATGATCGGCGTCCCGCACGCCGCCGCCTCGAACAGGCGCACGCTCGGCGACCAGCCCAGCCGGCGCATCTGCTCGCGGGTGATGCTCAGGGTGAAGCGCTGGGCGGCGTAGAAGGCGGGGTGGTCAGGCGGCGCGAGGTGCTCGATGCGCTCGACGTTGGCCGGCCAGTCGATGCCGGCGGGATACTGCGGGCCTGCGACCACGAAGCGTCGTTCCGGGGCGCCCCGGGCGACCTCGAGCATCAGCGTCTCGAGCCAGGGCTGGCGATCGTCGGAGTACGTGCCCAGGTAGCCGAGATCCCAGCGCAGCTCACTGGGCATGGGAGAGTAGGCGACCGGGTCAACGAAGCAGTGGAACGCGAGCGGACGCTGGGCCCCGTAGCGCCCGGCGAGCGCTGCGAGGGTCGGGCCGGCGGTGAACGACAGGTACAGATCGAAGCGCGGGATGAGCGCAGGAGCGAGATACTCGTGGTCTCCGCGGGCGAGCTTGTCGAGCGTGACCGGGGTGTCGATGTCGTAGAACGCCACCATGCCGCGGGCGGTGTCCAGCGCCCACTCAGCCACTGCCACGCCTTCGGGCACGAAGGAGCCGACGATGACCAGGTCGGCGTCGCGCACGGCGTCGCCCGCGCGGTCCTCCAGCACCGCCCGTTCGTCATAGAGCACGAGCTCGCATCCGGCAGGCCGCGGGAGGTCACGGTGGGCTGCGTACCAGGGAACGTCGCGCTCGCAGAACATGACGCGGTGTCCGCGCCGGGCCAGGTCGGCCACCAGGGCGCGGTAGTTGGTCGCGTGGCCATTGCCCCAGGACGAGGTGATCGACAGGCCGATGAGCACGACCCGCATGCTCAATCCGCCCCAGTTGCGACGCTCGCCTCGCTCGCTCCGGCGAGGACCTGCTCGAGCTGGGCTGCCCGGTCGGTGTAGGTGTGCTCGGCCACCGCGCGCTCGCGGGCGGCCGCGCCGATCGCCGCCGCCCGGCGGGGATCGAGCTCGGTCATCAGGGACGCCACCTCGGCTCCGTCGGCGGCGACCAGGATCTCATCCCCGGGGGCGAAGAAGGTCTCGATTCCCTCCCACGCATCGGTGATCAGACAGGCCGCGGCACCGGCGGCCTCGAAGACGCGGGTAGCCGGCGAGAAGCCGTTGGCGGCCATCGAGTCGCGGCTGACGTTGAGCACGGCACGAGCGCTGGAGTTGATCGCGTTGTGGCGGGCCGTCGGGACGTGGCCGAGCAATCCCACGTTGGCCGGCGTGGCGCCCTCCCAGCCGTTGCCTCCGAGCAGGAAGCGCCGGCCGGGGGCGAGTTCAGCGGCTCGGAAGAAGAACTCGCCGATGCGCGCCTCGCGATCGGGCAGCCGGTTGGCCAGCAGGGTGAGATCCGCCTCGTATTCGGACCGGGGCGGCGCGGGATGGTGGGTGTCGGGATCCAGGCCGTTATAGATCGGCACGCAACGACGGGCCCCGAGCGCACCGTAGCGACGCACGACCGGGTCTCCGCCGCCGTAGGTGAGCACCAGGTCGTAATCGGGCACCAACGCGCGCAGCGCGTCGGTCGGGTCGCGCTCCATGCGCCCGAGGGTGGCGGGCGCGTCGACGTCCCAGAGGATCCGGATCTCCGGGCCCGCCAGGTCGAGCACGGCCTCCTCCAGGACGTCGTCGAACATGCCGACCCCGCTGCACTTCACGACGATGTGGGCATGGCGGGCTCGCTGTACGACGGCGCGCACCGCGGCCGCATCGGTCGGTTCGTAGACGACGACCGTGGCCCATTCCGGATCGGAGATGTCACGGTGCTCCTGGCGCTCATAGGCATGTGGCTCATAGAAGGTGATGCGGTGTCCGCGAGCGTGCAGCGCGCGGATGAGGCCGCGGTAGTAGGTTGCGGCTCCGTTCCAGTAGGCCGAGACGAGGCTCGAGCCGAAGAAGGCGAAGCTGGCGCTCATGCCGTCATCCGCTCCGCCGGCAGGCCGCCGATCTCGGCGAGGATCGCCAGCAGCTCGTCGACACGATGGGCGCACGTGTGGCGCTCCATGATCGTGCGGCGACCCCTTTGGGCCAGTATGGCGGCGAGCGCCGGGTCGCGGATGAGCGAGTCCATCGCCTGCACCATCTGTGCGCCGCTGGCGGCGACCAGGTAATCGCGGTCGGGCGTGAACAGCCCCTCGGTGTCATCCCAGGGGGCTGTGATGAGCGGAATCCCGCACGCGAGCGCCTCGAAGACACGGATCGTCGGGATGCCCGGAAGCGCGCGCACGTATGGCCGGCGTGGCACGTGCACGGTGAACCGGTGGCGGGCGAACAATGCCGCAACCTGGTGATTCGCCACCCAGCCGCGGTAGCGCAGACCCGACCTGCGTACGGCCAACCTGGCCCGCAACGGGTAGCGCACGCCGTGGATCGACCCGCTCAGGCGCAGCCGCCGGGCAGGGCCGAGCAGGAACTCCCGCAGCTCCTCGCTGCGCTCGCCGTCGCCCCAGTTGCCCACCCACACGATGTCATCCGGGCTGGCGCTGGGGGGCTGGGGATGGAACACGCGCGTGTCCGCCGCCTCGTGCCATGTCCAGGCACGCTCGGTCCAGCCGCGCTCGATGTAGAGCCGGCGGATGACCTCGCCGAAGGCAAGCACCCCGTCGTAGTGCTCCAGCTCAAAGCGGGCCATATCCTCGGGTGCGGTGACCGCGCGGTGGTGGGTGTCGTGAAACAGCAGGCGGTAGGCGCCGCCGGCGGCGCGGTGGCGCCCGATGCGGGCAACCAGCTCAGGCTCTGACCATTCGTGCACGAGCACGACGTCGGCGCCCTGCAGGGCCGCGTCGAGATCGAGCGAGGCCAGGTCGTACTCGGTGCTCACCAGGGTTGGAAATCGAGCGTGGAAGGCCGCCTCGGGCGCAGTGCCCGCGGTCGCGACGAGGTTGCGGCGACTCCAACCGCCGCTGGGCTCGTAGACGTCGACGCGGTGGCCGCGATCCTGCAGTTCGGCGCAGATCCCCCGGAGGAAGTGAGCGTTGCCGTGGTTCCAGTCCGAGACCAGCGAGTGGCAGAAGATGACGACCTTCACGCCGCCACCCTCGCTCGAGCACCGGTCATGCGCTCGTACAGATCGAGGTAGGCCTCCCCCATCGCCACGGCGGAGTACGCCCGGGAGCGCTCCCGCGCTCGCCGGCCCCAGGCCGCAGCGGTCTCGGGCGCAGCGAGCAGCCCCTCGAGCGTGTCGCCCAGCCCGGCGTCGTCGCCGGGGTCGACGAACAACCCGGCGCCGTCCCACAGCTCGCGCAGCGACGGGATGTCCCCCAAAACGAGGGCGCAGCCGTCCCGGCCGGCCTCGAGGATGCCCAGGCCGAACGGCTCGTAGCGGGCCGGCGCGGCGTAGACC
>JBAQGP010000661.1:0-13815 GCA_049287845.1 Solirubrobacteraceae bacterium
GAGCAGGGGGCACAGGGAGGGTCCCGCTGACGACAGCGGAGCCCGCGCAACCGCGAGCGTGGGTCCGCGAGCGCCAGCGCGCCGGGAGCGCGTCCCGATGCAGGGCTGCGGTGGCGGAGCTGCCGCGGCATCCCTTCAACCGCTCGCGGTAGGCGATCGAGCCCCCACGGCCGCTGAAGGCGATCCAGTAGCTTCGGCCTCGCGCCACCGACATGCCGCGGATCGAGACGCGGTTCCAGTGCCCGGCTCGCAGCCGGCGGGCCGTCCCCGATCGCAGCATCACGGCGGGCCGGCCGCGGCCTCCCGAATACACGCCGACCCTCAGCGCCCGCGCGTGCGACGCGAGGCCGAGCCAGACCTGCACGGACTTCGCCAAGCCTGAACGGCCCGCAATGAAGCGGAACGCGACGAGGCGGCCGGAACGCGCCGGCCGGATCACCGGTGCCAACCGGCCGTTGCCGAGCAGATGGACCTGCGCTGGGGCGGCGTGGGCCCGCGCCGGCTGTGCGCCGGCGGGTGCCGAGGCGAGCAGGGCCAGCAGCACGGCTGCCAATCCAGGCAGAAGCGTGCGCGCGAGGGATGGAGTACGAGTCGAGATCACGAGGGGTCCCAGGGGTCCGACGTCCTGCTCCGGGCGCGCATACTAGTTCTTTGTCAAGGCAAAGGTCGTCCGCCCCGAGCCTCCGCAAGTCCCAAACGTCCATGTGCGTTCTCTTAGATATGGTCGGCACGGGACTCAGACGCGCGTGGATATGGGCGCTGCTGCCGCTGGGCGGTGCCATTGGCGTCGTGGCGTTCACGATCCTGAACGGATCTGGAGGTTCGCACGCGACCGCGGCGACCCACGCTCCATCGGCGGAGTACGCCGAACGCGCGCCGCACGTCGCCAGCCAGCTGCGCCTGATCGCGACGCCGGGCAACAGGGCCGCGCAGCGCTCGCTCGGCCTTCCACCGGACGATGACGAGGCGACGCCCCCGATCGGGCTGGCCGCCGGCCAGGAGCTCCCGCCGCTCGCAGCGGCTCAGTTCAGCCTCCCAGTGGCGGCCTACAAGACCTACGCCGCGCAGCAACTGGCGACGATGGAGAACGATGTGGCCAGGCTCACCGACGCCCTGCGCTCCGATGACCGCGTCCGTTCGGAGGCGGCCTGGCGGACGGCGTTTGCCCGGTACCTGCGCCTCGGCGCGGTGTATCTCGAGGGTCCCCTCGCGGATCTCGACGAGGCCATCGACGGCACGCCCGACGGCTTGCCGGGCGGGGTCAGCAACCCGCGCTTCACGGGACTTCACCGAATCGAGCACGGCCTCTGGACGGGCGGCTCGCCCGCGTCGCTGGCGCGGTGGTCGATGCAGCTGAGCGCGGACGTGAGTCGAATGCGCGCGGTCCTGCCAACGGTGTCGATCGATCCCCTGGACTACGCGACGCGTGCGCACGAGATCCTCGAGGACGCCGTGCGCGATCTGTTGAGCGGTGCTGATGTGCCCTGGAGTGACGAGGGCGTCCTCGGGACCTATGCGGGCCTCCAGGCCACACAGGCCGTGCTGAACACGCTGAAGCCGATCTTGAACACGACCACCATCGTGCAGGGCTACTCAGCGCCCGAGCAACGCTCCAGCGCCGCCGTGGACGCGGACCTCGCCGGGCTCAACGGCGTGCTGCGATCGCTGGCCGCCGGAAACGGAGGCGTGATGCCGACCAACCCCCAGCTCACACAGGCCCAGACCGAGCACCTGGACGGAGCTGTGGGCCAAGCTCTGGAGGGACTGGCCCAGGTTCCGGGCATGCTGGAGACCACCGCGGCGCCGCAGACTCCGCGGATCCCAAAATCGGCGCAGAGGATGGCGCCATGACCGAGGTCGGGCGCCGCACGTTCCTGACCCGCTCTGCCGTAGTCCTGGGCGGTGCGGGGGTAGGCGCGCTGGCCGCGGCCGGTCGCGACGACTCGGCCTCCGCGGCCGGCGGGACCGCTTCCGTGGTCGAGCGCGCGACCGAGGAGCAGCTCTCCACCCGGATCGCCTTCAACGGACGCCACCAGGCTGGCATCCTCAACGCGGCGCCGGCCGAGGCGACGCTCGTCGCGCTGGACTCAGTCGCCCCCAACCGTGCGGTCCTGGCCCAGGCCTTGCAGGTCCTCAGCCGGCGTGCGCGCCAGCTGACGCAGGGCGGGGTCATCCCGCTGCTCGAGGCCGAGCGGCCGCCGGCGGACTCCGGCATCCTTGGCCCGTCGAACGCGCCCGACCGACTCACCGTGACGATCGCGTTCGGAGCATCGCTGTTCGACGACCGGTACGGGCTGGCCGCACGCCGGCCCAAGGAGCTCATTCCGATGCCGGCCTTCTCCGTCGACGACCTCGACCCCAAGCAGACCCACGGCGACGTGCTGGTGCAGATCTGCGCTGCGCACCGCGACACCGTTGTGCACACCGTCCGGGAGCTTCTGCGTGCGGTGCGAGGATCGCTCCAGCTCCACTGGACCATCGACGGATTCCAGAGCGCGCGGCGCGATTCCCATCCGCGCAGCAGCAAGCGAAACCTGTTCGCCTTCCGTGACGGGACCGGCAATCCCGAGACGACCGATCCCCACCTTATGGACGAGCTCGTGTGGACCGGGTCCGACGAACCCGCGTGGGCCGCCGGAGGCACGTATCAGGTCGTTCGCCTGATCCGGATGCACGTCGAGTTCTGGGATCGCGTCGGGCTCAACGAGCAGCAGCGGATGATCGGCCGCGATCGCAACAGCGGCGCGCCGCTGGGCGGGACCTTTGAGCACGAGGATCCCCGCTACGACCTCGACCGACAGGGCGATCGCATTCCGCTGGACGCGCACATCCGCCTGGCCAACCCGCGGACGAAGCCGACGGCGCCACAGCGGATCCTCAGGCGGGGCTACAACTACACCCGCGGCTATGACGCAGCGGGCCAACTCGACCAGGGCCTGGCGTTCGTCGCCTTCAATCAGAGCCCGGCACGGCAGTTCGCCACCATCCAGCAGCGCCTGGCCGACGAGCCGATGGTCGACTACATCACCCCGTTCGGCGGCGGCTACTTCTTCGTCCCTCCCGGGGCGCCAGGCGACGCGGCCTGGGTCGGCTCCAGGCTCTTCGACGCCTAACCCTCAACCTCGAGTAGACGCTGAGAAGCGCCTCTTCTGACCGAGCCCAGGTCAGCGAGGCGGCACGCTCGCGACCGTCTCTGGCGAGACGCAGGCGCAGGTCGGGATCAACCGCGAGCCGGTGCACCGCTTCGGCGAACGCCCCGGCGTCCCCGGGGGGGACGAGCAGCGCGGCGTCGCCTGCCGTGCGGCGGGTCTCCAGCAGGTCATAGGCGACGACCGGCTTGCCGAGAGCGAGGTACTCAGCGATCTTGGTCATCGTCGAGCGCTGGTTGACGTCAGTCGGGGGCGCCGGATCGACGCACACGTCCGCGGCCTCGAGCAGGGGCGGAACGTCCCCGGGGGCCACACGGCCGGTGAACGTGACCTGGCCGAGCACCCCGTGGTCAGCGAGCGCTCGCTCAACCGCGGGCCGCCCGTCACCGTCGCCGATCACGGTGAGGACAGCGCGTACCGAATCGGGGCGCTCGCGCAGAGCCGCGAGGATCGCGGCCAGGCCGTCGACGCCGTCTTGCGACGAGATCGCGCCCAGATAGGCGAGGCGAATCTCCTCCAGCACTCCGGTGCGCGCCGCCAGCGGTCGATCGATCCACGCCGCCGGCGGGCCGTTGCGGACGATCGTGACCTCGTCCTCACGCTTGCCCGACCGGCGGGCCACCTCGGCGTAGGACGCGTTGGTCGCGATGACGTGGTCGGCCACCGCGATGGTGAGGCGCTGGCAGGCGTTCGCCACGCGCACGGCAGTCGCCGATCCCAGCTTGACCTCGATCGTCTCGGGGAAGAGGTCGTGGTGGTCGAAGACGACGCGGCGCCCCGCCAAGCGGTAGATGGCCCCCGCGGGGAACAGGATGTCGGGTGGGTTGTGGAGGTGCAGCGTCGTGGCGCCCCCGCAGAGCTGTCGGATCGCGCCGACATGCAGGGCCACGGCGGCGATGGCGTACTCCAGGAGGAAGCCGAGGGCTCCGCGGGCGCTGCCGTCGACGAGGCGGAAGCGGCGCACCTCGACTCCGTTGAGCCTCTCGCGGCGCGGCTGGCCGGCACCGCGCGGTGCGATAACCAGCACCTGGTGGCCGTGCGCCGCCAGCGATTCCGCCTCCGAGCGCACGCGCACGTCCTGCGGATAGGGGTTGTTTTCGAGCAGCATGGCGATCCGTTCGCCGCCGGCCGGCGGACCAGCGGGGTCGCGGTCAGGTCGAGACATCATCTCTCCCAGCAACGAGGGCCCACCGGATGCGCTTGCAGAAGCCCGGCTTCGTGCGCGAGCGGTTTTGTGACGGCAATTCGAGGCGCAAAACCTCGGGTATGCGAAAGCTCAACACAAGGGGCGGAAGTTGACGGTCGGGCGGTGCGTTGGCTACGTATCGTGAGAATCCTCTTTAGCACCGAGTGCCGCCACGCGTCCCGCGGCCTGATCAGCCAGAACCGGCGCCTTGCGCTGCTCGCTGTACTCCTGGGCGCTTTCCTTGTCCCCGCCTTCTCCTCCGCCGCTTCGGCCGCGGTGACCTGCCCCAACTCCAATCCGGTCGTCAACGAGAACAACTGCACGGGGGCCGGCAGCTCCGGCTGGGAGGTCCAGAACTACAGCGAGGACATCGGCGGCTTCACGACGCAGACGAGCTACAACGTCGGGACGAACGTCCCGCTGAAGCTCGGGACCGACCTGAGCGGCGCCCAGAAGGTCAACCTGTCCGTCTACCGCATCGGCTACTACAACGGCGCCGGCGGACGCCTGGTCTACTCCCAGAGCGCGGTCTCGGTCAACAACTCCTTCACGTGCGGGGCGGCGAACCCGACGACGGGCGAGCTCAGCTGCGCCAACTGGGCCGCCAGCGCGACGATCCCCTCGACGTCGCTGCCGGTCTCCGGCATCTACGAGGCGCTGTTCACGGACCCCGGAAGCGGGAACATCCAGAACTACGTCGTGTTCGTGGTGCGCAACGACGCCTCGACCTCGGACATTCTCTACGACCTGCCCTCGGCGTCGTATGAGGCCTACAACACCTGGGGCTGCAAGTCGCTGTACTACGACAAGTGCGGCGGCGCCAACACGATCTCCGGCGCCGACCGAGCCGTCCAGGTGTCGTTCGACCGGCCACTCGACTTCGGGATGATGCAGACCAACCGGTTCTTCGGCCCCGATATGGAGACCGTCCAGTGGCTGGAGCAGGAGGGCTACAACGTCAGTTACACGGACGACATCCAGACCGACCAGTCTCCGAGCACGCTGCTGCATCACAAGATCTTCTTGATCTCCGGGCACAGCGAGTACTGGTCCACTGCCACCTATAACAACATCATGGCGGCGCGCAACGCGGGCGTGAGCATCGTGTCGCTCAGCGGTAACACGGCGTACTGGAACACGCGCTATACCGACAGCTACCGCACGCTCGTCTGTTACAAGACCGTTCAGGGCCCCAACACACCCAACGACCCGGCCTCGCTGAACTCCAGCGGCCAGGTCGGCCCCGGCGACAACCCGTCGCTCGCGACGACCACCCGGCGCGACCCGGGTGCCCCTGACGGGACCGCCGGCGCGCCCGCGGGCGGGCGCCTCGGGCCCAACACGCCTGAGAACCAGCTGCTGGGGAGCATGTACATCGGCGACAACGACGCCGAGTACTGGGGGCTGACGGTGCCCGCCTCCGACGGGTTCGGCAACTTCGCCGGCAACGACCTCTGGCGCAACAGCGGCCTCTCGACCGCGACCGCGACGACGATCAGCGCCGACATCGTCGGCTGGGAGTGGGACACGATCCCCAGCGCCAACAGCCCGTTGTACTCGTACGCCGCCTCGGTGGAGCCGGCGGGGGTGCAGCAGGTCGCGAGCACCAACGTCTCCAAGCCCGCGGCGGACACGCCCGACAGCTTCATCCAGGACTACGGCAACCTCCGGGCCACCACGGCGCCCACGGGCCAGCCGCCCACGTCGAGCGCGACGATGTACCGCGCGGCGAGCGGCGCCTACGTGTTTGCCGCCGGAACCATCCTGTGGGCCAACGGCTTCGGCGATCCGCGGATCGACCAGGTCACCTACAACGCAATGTCTGACATGGGTGCCCAGCCCGCGACCCCGGCCGACATCACCGTCGACACCGCGGGCCAGCCGGCCCGGCCGTGGGCGTCATTCACCGCCTCGCCCAACCCAGTGCGCTTCGGCAGCCCGGTGACCCTCGACGCATCCGGTACCTTCGACGGCAGCGGGGCCTCGATCACCAGCTACCAGTGGGACTTCAACGGCAACGGGACCTGGGTCAACAACGGCACCAGCTCCAGCGTCAGCCACACGTGGGCGACCCAGGGGACCTACAACGTGCACCTGAAGATCACCGACTCGCTCGGGCGCACCAGCATCACCACCCGCGTGCTCACCGTGCAGGGCGATCCGCCGCCCACGGCGTCGCTGGTGACCAATCCCGCCAAGCCGGTGGTTGGCCAGACCGTCACCCTTGACGGATCCGGCTCGACCGGCCCGGTGAACCCGATCGTCGACTACAAGTGGGACCTCACCGGCAGCGGTACCTACTCCCAGGACACCGGCACCACGCCGACGACCACCACCACGTTCAGCACCACCGGCTTCCACACCGTCGGCCTGCAGGTCACCGACAGCAAGGGCGTGAGCTCGACGACCACGCTCCAGGTGACCGTGCTCGGCACCGGGGCCTCCAGCTATGAGGATGCGGTCAACGTAACGCCGGGGCTGATGCACTACTTCAAGCTCGGCGAGTCGGCCGGTCCGACGATCGCCGACAGCGCCGGCGGACCCTCCGGGACCGTTGCCGGCGGGACATTCGGCCAGCCCGGCCCGATCCAGGGCGATCCGACGACCGCGATCGGATTCAACGGGTCGAGCAACTTCGGCCAGATCCCCATGAACCTGTCGTCGACGGGCACTGTCACGGTCGAGTTCTGGCTCAAGTGGAACTCGTACGCCAACGACGACGCGCTGGCCATGGAGTTCACTCCGAACTTCAACAACCAGACCGGCGGCTTCCTCGTCGACCCGGACGCGTCCGACGGGACCTTCTCGGTGGCCATCGGCCAAGGCGCCTCGCGCAACATCGCGGCGTTCACCCGCCCGACCGCCGGCGCGTGGCACTACTACGCCTTCGTTCTGGATACGACCCAGCCCGGCGCCACCACGGTCACGCCGTACGTCGACGGCCAGCCCATCAGCTACACCAAGCAGGGAGCCAGCGGCACCGGAGCGGGCAACTTCGCCAACTCCACTCTCTACCTGATGTCCCGCGACGGGGCGCAGCTCTTCGGCAATGGCTCGCTCGGGCAGGTGGCCATCTACAACGGCACGCTCAACCAGCAGCGGATTCAGGATCACTTCAACTCCAATGGGACCAATCCGCGGCCCAAGGCGTCCTTCACGATCTCCCCCAGCCCGGCTGCGCTCAACAGGACGGTGACGTTCGACGCCTCGGGCTCGACCTACAAGAACGGGTCGATCGTCAAGTACGAATGGGATCTCAACGGCACCGGCAGCTACACGCAGACCACGACCACTCCGACCATCACGACCACGTACAGCACCGAGAAGACCATCACCGTGGGGCTGCGCGTGACCGACAGCGACTTCGGGACCGACTACACGACCCAGACGCTGTTCGTGGGCGCTGCGCCACCCGTGGCCTCGCTCAAGGTCAACCCCAATCCGGCCATCGTCAATCAGAACATCACGTTCGATGCCACGGGCTCGTCCGTGCCCAACGGTTCGATCACCGATGTCAAATGGGACTTCGACGGCAGCGGGACGTTCGCCACGGACACCGGGACGACGCTGAAGACCACGCACTCGTTCAGCACGATCGGCGTGCACCCGGTGGGCCTCCAGCTCACCAGTGACGGCGGCAAGGTCACCAAGACGACTGTCAACGTCACGGCCCTGGACACCGGGGTCGGCGACTACGAGGACGCGGTCCTCAACACCCCCGGCGTCCAGCACTACTACAAGCTGGGCGAGAAGTCCGGCCCGTCGATCGCCGATAGCGCCGGCAGCGCCAACGGCACCATCAGCGGCGCCACCTTCGGCCAGGCCGGGCCGGTGGCCAACGACCCGACGACCGCGGTGTCCTTCAACGGGACCAGCGACAGCGGCGCGATCCCGATGGATCTCTCCGGCTCCAAGACGCTCACCGTGGAGTTCTGGCTCAAGTGGAACGCGTACGCCAACGACGACGCGCTGGCCATGGAGTACACCCCGAACTTCAACAACCAGGCCGGCGGCTTCCTCGTCGATCCGAACTCGTCGTTCGGGCAGTTCGCGGTCGCCATCGGCCAAGGCTCGTCGCGCAACATCGCGACGTTCGCGCGGCCCAGCGCGGGCGTGTGGCACCACTACGCGTTCGTCCTGGACACGACCCAGCCCGGCGCGACGACCATCAGGCCCTACGTCGACGGCCAGACGGTGTCCTACACCAATCAGGGCTACGGCGGCACGGGAGCCGGCAACTTCGCCAACTCCACCCTGTATCTCATGTCCCGCGACGGCAACGCCCTGTTCGGCAACGGCACGCTGGGCCAGGTGGCCATCTACAGCGGCGCCCTGACGGGCAACCAGGTCCTCGATCACTACTATTCCCAGGGGACGAACAAGCCGCCGACCGCCGCGTTCACCGCCTCTCCCGCTCGTGCCGCCGTGGGCCAGAACGTCACGTTCGACGCCTCCGGCTCGAGTGATCCCGCCGGCTCGATCGTCGACTACCAGTGGGATCTCGACGGAAGCGGCAAGTTCGCCACCGACACAGGGTCGACGCCCACGCTCACGACGAGCTTCGCCAAGGCGGGGAGCTACAGCATCTCGCTGCGGGTCATCGATAACGGCAACGCGAGCAACACGGTGACCCACACGTTCACCGTCGGCGACGATCCGCCCACCCCCGCGTTCACGTTCAACCCGTCGCCGCTGGCCCTCGCCGGCCACCAGGTGTCCTTCGACGGTTCCGGGTCATCGGATGCGAACGGCACGATCACCGACTACAAGTGGGATCTCGACGGAAGCGGTGCGTTCGCGACCGATACCGGGACGACGCCCAGTACGTCGTTCACCTACGCCAGCCCCGGGACCTACAACGTGGGCCTGCGCGTGACCAATGATGCGGGACAGAGCACCACGATCAGCCACACCGTCGACGTCCACGCGGCCACATACAAGAGCACGGTCACGTCCACCGCGGGCCTGGTGTCCTACTGGCGTCTCGGGGACGCGCCCGGCTCGACCACGCTGGCCGACGCCTCGGGCCCGAACGCCGCCACCGACTTCGGGGCGACGCTCGGCACCCCCGGCGCGCTGTTCGGCGACGCCGGGACCTCGGCCACGTTCAACGGCACGAGCAACTACGCCAGCGCCCCGATCGACCTCTCCGCAACGAGCAAGGTCACGGTGGAGTTCTGGCTCAACTGGGCGGCGTACGCCAACAACGACGCGCTGGCCATGGAGTACACCCCGAACTTCAACAACCAGCCCGGCGGGTTCCTCGTCGACCCGAACGCCTCGACGGGCTCCTTCGGAGTCGCGATCGGCTCGGGGAGTGGACGCGAGGACATCTACTTCCCGCGTCCGAGTGCGGGAGCCTGGCACTACTACGCGTTCGTGTTCGACACGACCGCGGCGGCGGGCGCCCAGATCACACCCTATGTCGACGGCAAGCCTGTCACCTACAGCGTCGCCACGCAGGGCACCGGAGCCGGCAACTTCGCCAACTCCACCCTGTACCTCATGTCCCGCGACGGCAACGCCCTGTTCGGCGCCGCCTCGCTCCAGGAGGTCGCGATCTACAACCAGCCGCTCACCGCGCCGACGATCGCCGCTCACTACGCGGCGGGCACGCCGTAGGACCCCCGGCGGCGCCCGACACAGCGCAGTTTCTGCCGGTCCGGCGGCCTTCAGCCGCCGGATCCGCTGCGGCTTGGGCCACGCTCAGCCCGCTCGTCCCTCTAACACAGCGTCAATCTCCGTGGCACCCCCAGCGCGAGAAACGCGCGACGCCGCCCGTTTAGATTGACATGAGCACACCGAGCATAACCATCGACGCGCCGCCGGCAGTAGCAGGCGCGGAGGCCACCCGTCACAAGGCGCGCGCAGGTATGGCGATGTCGATTGCGACCTTCGTGATGGCCGCGGCGTCAGGACTCCAAGCAGTTCTCTATCTCAGCAAGTTCGGCACCAACGCCCGAACCGACGGCTTCTTCGTCGCCTTCGCCGTGTACACGACGTTCGGCGTCTTCAGCCAGACCCTGCGGGTCACCACCGTCCCCCTCCTGGTCGGCGCCCGCGCGCGCCTGACGGTGCGTCAGTTCGCCGCGGCGCTGGGCCTGCTCGCACTTCCGGTCCTCATCGCGACAGGGCCCCTCGCGCATCCGGTCTCGCACATCCTGGCTCCGGGTCTGCGCCACGGTGGCCGCTCGGTCACCGCAGCTGCTCTGCCGGTTCTGGGTATCGCGATGGCGCTCCAGCTGTGGGCGGCCGGAGCGGCCACCGTGCTCGCCGTGCGCGATCGCTTCGCCGCCGTCGCCGGCGCCTACATCGGGGGCGCCGTGGTGGGCCTCGTCACCTTCCTGGGACTGATGAACCGGACCGGGGTCCAGACCCTCGGCTGGTCGATGATGGCCATGGCGCTCGTGACCTGCGCGATGATGCTCGTGTCCATCGGGACCTCGGGCGGCCTCGGCGCCGAGCGGCGCTCGCTGCGGCCCAAGGCGCTGCTCCGGGCTGCTGGGCTGGTCCTCGGCGGCACCCCCATCTACCTCGCCTTCAACATGCTGTTCGTCATCTCGCTCGCGTTCGCGAGCCACGGCGCGACCGGTGACTCCACGGTGCTGTCCTATGCCTACCTATTCGCCAGCTACCTGGTGGCCGGTACGGGGACCGCGCTGGGGATGTCCCGCATCCCGGAGCTCACCCGCCGAGCCCAGACCGAGGGCACCATCCTGGTGCGCGAGACGGTGCCACAGGGATTCCGGTACGCAGCTCTGCTCGTGGCGCCCGCTATGGCCGGTCTGATCACCGCCGGGGCCCCGCTGCTCCATGTGCTGCTTCCCGGCAGCCTCAACAAGACCGACGTTCACATCCTGCGCGTGTTCGCGGCGCTCCTGGCCCCCTGGACGGTCGTGGCGTTGATCGTCAGTTTCGTGATCCCGGCGCTGCTCGCCACGGGCCGTTGGCGGTTCCTCAACAAGCTCGCGGTGCCGGTGGTGCTCGTCCATCTCGCGGCCACGGCCATCGGCAGCCAGCTGTTCGGCGTCTACGGTGCGGTCGGCGCGATCACCATCGCCCCGGCGTGCCTCGCGGTAGCGCTGTTCCTCGGCGGCGGTCAGGAGGACAGCCTGAGGGTCTCGCGAACACTCACTCGTGACACCGGCGCGTTCGCCGGTCTGGCCGCGGTCGCCTTCGGCGGAGCGTGGCTGCTGAGCTCGCAGATCGGCAGCGCAGGCGCAGCCGCAGCCTTGGCGGCACTGGTCGGCGTCGTCGCCTACGCGGCCGGCCTCCGCGTGGTCGCGCGGCGGGAGGTGGGTGTGGTCATGGGCGCCGTGGCGAGCCGCCGCGGAGGCACCCGATGAGCGCGACCATCACCCGGCCGGGCGGCGCGGCCGCACGCACCGCCACGCCCGACCGCGTCGTCGCACGGGAGATCGGTGACCGCACCGTCGTGGCGGTCCTGCTGGTCCTGTTCGCCGGGCTCCTGGCGCTGACGTGGCGCAAGTGGGGCATGCCCGAGGGCGACGCCGGCGCAGAGCTGACCACGGCCGACCTCGTCAGGCACGGCGCGGTCGTCTACCACGACGTCCGCTACTTCTACGGCCCGCTTGGCGTTTACTCGCTGGCCCTGGCGTTCAAGGTGTTCGGCTCCAGCCTCACCGTCGCCTACGGCTTCGGGATCGCCCAGGCAGGTGCCATCTTCGGCGTGTTCTACGTGCTCGCCCGCCAGTGGCTGGCGCCGCTCGTCGCCGGCCTCTCCACCGCGGTGCTCCTGGCCATCGGCTTCTCAGGGAACACGTTCAACTTCATCCTCCCGCACACCAACTCGGCCACCTTCGCGCTGCTGACACTGCTGCTGATGCTGCTGGCGATGCGCAAGGACAGGCTGGTGTGGGCGGGTGTCGCGCTGGGCTTGGTCGCGTTGACACGCCCGGAGTTCCTCGCCGTGGCCGCAGGCGCCGGGGTGGCGTACCTGGTCGCCGCCTGGCGCATCGAGGGCCGGACGCGCGCCGTGAGGGCGGCCGTCCAGCTGGCCACGCCGGCCATCGCCATCGCGGTGATCGTCTACGGCTACTTCGCCGCCAAGGCCGGCCTGCACAACATGCTCTTCGAGAACCTCTGGCCCGTCAAGTTCCTGCACGCCGGGATCCACACCGAGTCAAACTGGATGCCGGCGAGCATCGCCGGCGCGTTCGGCCTCGTCGCTCGCGGTGTCATCTACGGCGGCCTCCTCGCCGGGCTCGTGCTCTCCGCCGAGAAGGTCCGTGACCGCCGCGGGCTCAAGCGGGTCATGGCCGCGTGGCCGCTGGCCGCCGCGACTGCCGTCATCGTGCTGGGCGACGGCGTGCTGCGCGCGACTGGTCTGTTCTCCGGACAGCGGCTCGCCATCGAGACCGAGATCAAGCACCTGGTGGTCGGCATGAGCTGGCTGCCCGCGCTCGGCGTCGGCGTGTTCCTCTGGGCCGTGGTCCAGCTTCGCCGTCGGCGCGAGGCGCCGCTGGGCGGCAGCTGGGCCGCCGACTTCGCGCTCATCGTTGCCGCCGTGGGACTCGGGCTGCGGGCCTACAACGCCTTCACCGCTGAGGGCTCCTACGCCCCCTACTACGCCGCTCCGCTCGTGCTGCTGCTCGGCATCTTGCATGCGCGGATCGCGGCTGAGCGCCCCCGGGCCCGGACCGCGGCGCTCGGCGCCCTCGGGCTGGCGGCGGCCGGCCTGGCCGCGTACTCGCTGGTCGGCATGTACCGCCACCTCGATGCCACGGTGCACACCCCGAGGGGCTCGTTCGTGACCTTCGCGTCCGCGGCGCCGGCGCTTCAGAAGGCGGTCGACGTCATCGACGCCGACTCGCGCCACGGATCCGCGATCCTGGCGGCCCCGATCGACGGCGGGATGTACTTCCTCGCCGACCGGCGGCCGGCGTCGTACGAGCTGACGCTCCTGCCTGGGCTGCTGCCGGACAAGGCCAGCCAGGAGCAGGCGATCGCGCGGCTGCGCAAGGACCACACCTCCTTGGCCGTCATCGCGTCCCGTCAGCTCTCGGTCTGGGATTCTGGCTCGTTCGGCACCGGCTACGACCGCCTCGTCGGCGACTACCTGCTGGCCTCCACGACCTCCCGCACGATCGTCGGCTCGCTGACCCAGCCCGCCGGCGGAACCCTGCCGTCGCGCGGCTTTGAGATCCTCCGCCTGCGGAGCAGATGAACGGGACTCCCGCTGCCGGCCCGGCCGGGGCCGACATGTCAGCCGCGTCGGACCTGTCGCCCGCGGTAATCGGTGTCGTTCCCGGTGGCCAGTGCCGGCGCCGCGCGCGCCTGCTCGCCGCGCTCGAGGCCGCGTATCCGGTCCGCTTCGTCGCCGCCGAGGACGTCGAGGGCTGCGACATTGCCGGGCTGGTCACGTTCGGCGACGGCCGCGGCACCGAGGCCGGGTCCGGCGTGCCGTGCCTCGCCTTCGTGGCGGACGAGCGCGCCGCGGCCACGGCGCGGCCGCTTACC
>JBAQGP010000662.1:0-3805 GCA_049287845.1 Solirubrobacteraceae bacterium
TCCCCTCGCCGAGCATCACGCGGCCATCCCCGGGGGCCGGCAGCGCGCCACGGGCGGCGTGCACGCCCAGACCCGGCGCGTCCTCGTCGCGCAGCAGGAGACAGGCCGAGTCGGCCTGAAAGAGTGTCGCGGCTCGCTCGACGAGCTCGGCCGTGAGCCCGCCCATCTCCAGGTGCGAGAGCGCCGCGTCGGACAGGATCTGCAGCGTGCGCACGGTGCGCGCGACCGCCTCGGCCTCGGCGCGAGCCTGGGACTGGCGTACGCGCTCTGCGCGCTCACGGCTGAGCTCGACGAACACCGAGACCTTGGCGCGCAGGATCTCGGGCTCGAACGGCTTGATCACGTAGTCGACGGCGCCCGAGGCATAGGCCAGAGCGATCTGCTCCACCTCGGAGACCTGGGCGGTGAGGAAGATGATGGGGATGTGGCGCGTGCGGGGGCGGGCGCGGATGATGCGCGCGGTCTGCAGACCGTCCAGGCCCGCCATGCGGACGTCGAGCAGGATGACCGCGATGTCCTCGCGCAGCAGCGCCCGCAGCGCCTGCTCGCCGGACTCGGCGCTGACCAGCCGCTCGCCCAACGGCTCGAGGACCGCCCGCAGGGCCGACAGGTTCTCCTTGTGGTCGTCGACCAGGAGGATGCCCACCGGGTTCTCCTCCGACGCCCGGATCGCAGCCACGGGCGGGACGAAGACCGGCTGGCGATCGGGGTCAGCTGCCGCCTGCACGAGCGATCCCAGGCCGGGCGCGGTGTTCACGCGCCCCGCTCATGAGCGGGGCGACGCCGCGGCTCAGACATAGAGCCAGCCGTTGACGAGCGAGATGAGCTTGTCGGGGTCGACCGGCTTGGTGATGTAGTCCGAGGCGCCTGCGGCGATGCTCTTCTCCCGGTCGCCCTGCATCGCCTTGGCGGTGACGGCGATGATCGGCAGGGTACGGAGGGTCGGCATTGCCCGGGCCGCGCGGATCGTCTCGTAGCCGTCCATCTGGGGCATCATGAGGTCCATCAGGACCAGGTCGATGCGCGCGTCGGTGGAGAGAATCTCCAGCGCCTCGCGGCCCGTCTCGGAGAAGACCACGTCCAGCCCCCGGTCCTCGAGAAGGCTGGCCAGCGCGAACAGGTTGCGGACATCGTCGTCGACGAGCAGGATTCGGCCCTGGAGCTTCTCCGCCGATTCGCCCGCGCCCGCCTCCCCGCCCACGTCGGGGCCGGCGACCGCCGGACCGCTCGAGGGATGGAGGATGAGCGCGGCCTCGGCGGCCAGCGCCTCGTCGGACTCGGCCACCCGCGGCAGCAGCTCCGGCTCGTAGCGGCGCAGCCGCACCCGGTCACGTTCGGTCACCCGCCGGTCCAGGCGCAGGATCACCGGCAGCCGCTTGATCTGATCGCGGCCGCGCAGCTCGTCGAGCAGCGCGAACACGGATGTCTTGGACAGCCGCGAGCCGATGACTAGGCAGTCCGGCAGCGAGGCGTCGATGACCGCCAGCGCCTCCTCAGCCTCCTGGGTGCTGGTCAGCTCCACGCCGTGGTCGCGGCCGACGAGGCCGCGAATGGCGTGCAGCGCCAACCCGCCGCGGTCGAGCACGAGCAGCCGGCGGGTCGGCGTGGCGGTTCGGCCGGGAGTGCGTCGGGTGGGGACGTCATCGCCATCGGCGACGCTGTCTGTGTTGGCGCGCGGCGCAGCCGTCGCCTGACCGTTGGTCAGGGTGCCCGCGGTCAGCGCCGACTCCGGCGAGACGACGGTGGCGTCAGGGGCCGCGTCGAGGCGCAGACTCAGCGTGAAGCTGCTGCCTCTGTCCACGGTGCTCTGCACGCTGATCTCCCCACCGAGCGCGCGGGCCAGCTCGCGGCTGATCGACAGGCCCAGGCCGGTGCCGCCGTAGGTGCGGCTGGTGGTGCCGTCGGCCTGCTGGAAGGCCTCGAAGATGACGGCCAGCTTGTCGGCGGCGATGCCGATGCCGGTATCGATCACGCTGAAGGTGACCACATCCTCGGCGGTCCTCTGGATGCGCAGCGTCACGCCGCCCTCCGCGGTGAACTTGAACGCGTTGGAGAGCAGGTTGCGCAGGATCTGCTGGAGGCGTTGCTCGTCGGTGACGATCGCAGACGGCACGTCGTCGTCGAGGACCACGTCGAGGGTGAGGCCCTTGTCTGCGGCCACCGGCTCGAAGGTCCGCTGCACGTAGGAGCAGATCCCGGCCACCGGGATGGCGTCGACCAGCAGGTCCATCTTGCCCGCCTCGATCTTGGAGAGATCGAGGATGTCGTTGATGAGCTCCAGCAGGTCCGAGCCCGCGGCACGAATCGTGCGGGCGAAGTCCAGCTGCTTCTCGGTGAGGTTGCCCGCCTCGTTGTCGAGCAGCAGCTTGGAGAGGATGAGCAGGCTGTTGAGCGGCGTGCGCAGCTCGTGGCTCATGTTGGCCAGGAACTCGGACTTGTAGCGGCTGGAGAGCGCGAGCTGGGACGCCTTCTCCTCCAGGCCCAGGCGCGCCAGTTCGATCTCGCGGTTCTTGCCCTCGATGTCCAGGTTGCGCTCTTCCAGGAGCTGAGCCTGCTGCTCGAGCTCCGCATTGAGCGACTGGGATTGCTGGAGCAGCTCCTCCGTGCGCATGTTGGCGATGATGGTGTTGAGCACCACCCCCAGGGTCTCCATGAGCTGTTCGAGGAACGTGCGGTGGATCGTCGAAGGGGGCCGCAGCCACGCCAGCTCGATCACGCCCAGCACCTGATCCTCGAACAGGATCGGCATGATGAGGATGCTCGCCGGAATCGACCGGCCCAGCCCGGAGCTCACCCGGATGTAGTCGTCGGGGGGCTCGGTGATCTCGATGGTCTTGCGCTCCAGCGCCGCCTGGCCGACCAGCGATTCGCCCAGCGAGAACCGGTCGGCCACGCCGGCACTTCGCGTGTAGCCGTAGCTGGCGATCAGCCGCAGCTCCCGCGGCTGCCCGTCGGCATCGGACTCGGTGAGGAAGAAGGCGCCGTGCTGGGCGGTGACCGACGGGGTCAGCTCGGACATGATCAACTGCGTGACCGTGGCCAGCACGCGCTGGCCCTGCATGAGCCCGGAGACGCGGGCCAGGTTGGTCTTGAGCCAGTCCTGCTCCTGGTTGCGCGTCGTCGTGTCGCGCAGGTTGGCGATCATCTGGTTGATGTTGTCCTTGAGCTCGGCCACCTCGCCCTGGGCCCCGACGGTGATCGACCGGGTCAGGTCGCCCTGCGTCACCGCGGTGGACACCTCGGCGATGGCGCGCACCTGAGTGGTCAGGTTGCCGGCGAGCTGGTTGACGTTCTCGGTCAGGCGCCGCCAGGTTCCCGAGACATCCTCCACCTCGGCCTGACCCCCGAGCTTGCCCTCTGTGCCCACCTCGCGGGCCACGCGGGTCACCTCGTCGGCGAACGAGGAGAGCTGATCCACCATCGTGTTGATGGTGTTCTTGAGCTCCAGGATCTCGCCCTTGGCGTCGGCGGTGATCTTCTGCGAGAGGTCGCCCTGGGCCACCGCCGTGGTCACCTGGGCGATGTTGCGCACCTGATCGGTGAGGTTGGCCGCCATCAGGTTCACGTTCTCGGTGAGGCCCCGCCACGTACCCGACACGCCCTGCACCTCGGCCTGACCGCCCAGCTTGCCCTCGGTGCCGACCTCGCGCGCCACGCGCGTCACCTCGGCGGCGAAGGAACGCAACTGCTCGACCATCGTGTTGATGGTGTCGGCGAGCGCCGCCACCTCGCCCTTGGCCTCGACGGTGATCTTCTTGGACAGGTCGCCCTGGGCCACCGCGGTGGTCACCTGGGCGATGTTGCG
>JBAQGP010000663.1:0-3719 GCA_049287845.1 Solirubrobacteraceae bacterium
CCGCGCGACCGTCCTGGGTGCGCCGCGGGACGAGGCCACGGCGCACAGTGTCGCTCATCGCGCGCCTTCCGCCGCCGGGCCGCTCTCACGGCTCCTGTCAACTCACCTGAGCGCCCCGCGGCTCACCGCGGCCGCGGCGGCGATCAGGTTGACGGCGACGAAGATCAGGATGAGCGTCGTGGGATCATGGATGGCGCCGCCGAGAGCCGCGCCCGCCGACAGCATCAGCTGAGAGATGCCGGCCACCGTGGTCATCACCTGTGCCCGGGCCGCGGGAGGCGCGTGACGCTGTCGCAGCGCGATCGTGCCCGAGTACGCGGGCCCCTCGAGGAAGCCGGTGAACCCGATCAGCGCGATCCCCGCCGTCAGGCTCCCGGCCAGCGGCCATAGCAGCGCCGAGAGGCCGAGGACCCCGTAGGAGAAGCCGACGCGGCGCAGCCCCGGCGGTCCGTGCAGGACGAACGTGCCCAGGATCGAGCCGGCGGCGACAGCCGCCCACAGGAAGCCGCTCGCGTGCGCCGCGCTGTGCAGCGTCCGCACCGCGTAGAGCGGGAAGCCCACGAGCATCAGGCCCCAGGTGAACGCCGCGAGGCTGCTGCTGAACGAGGTGGCCAGCAGCACCCGCTGGCGCCTGAGCGCGTGCAGCCCGGTGCGCAGCGCGTGTGACACGCTGTGCGGCCGGTCGACCGGCCGCACCTCAAACGCCGGATTGGCCGCCACGAGTGCGGCGACCACGACCGTCAGCGCGGCCTGCAGCTCGACCGTCTCCGCCGCGCCGATGATCCCGGCGAGGGCCCCCGCCATGGCCGGACCCACGACGATCGCGAGGTTGAGGCTGGTGGCTTCGATCGTGCTCGCCTGGTCCAGCAGCTCGGCCCCGGCGATGTCGGCCAGCGCGCTGAAGAAGCTCCCCTGGCTGAACGGGCGCGTGAGGCTGTAGAGCACGGTCACCATCGGGACCGTCCAGTTGGGCGCATGCCCGGCGAGCGCGACGACGGCCAGGAGTCCGACGACGCTGAGCAGTTGATCGAACACGATGAGCGCGCGCCGGCGGCGAACGACGTCGAGCCAGGCCCCCAGCAGCGGGCCGCTGAGCGCGGCGGGCACCACCCCGGCGGCCGCGGTGATTCCGGCCAGGGGCGCGCTGTGGGTCCGGGTGAGGACGAGCAGGACCCCGGCGGTGTTGAACATCGACCCGCTGATCCGCGCCAGCAGCACGGTGAGCAGAAAGCCCGGGTAGCGCGGCCGTCGCCAGAGCTGGCGGAAGGCGCGCTCGGCGCTCGGTACGGGCAGGGCCACACACCTCATCTTGGCGCAGCATGTTCGGAGTTCGCGGGTCCCAGGCGATGATGTGGTATCGGACCCCACGACCCGACCGACCCCACTGAGCCGGTGGCGGCCATCTACCCCGTCGCTCTGCCCCAGGTCTACGGATACCTGCTGCCTCGCTGTGGCAGCGTCATCCTGGCCGAGGACCTCACCGCGGAGACGTTCATGGCCGCGGTGGCGGCGTCACGGCGCCACCCGCCCCCGCACGTGACCGTCGCGTGGCTGATCGGTATCGCGCGCCACAAGCTCGTCGACCACTGGCGCAGGGCCGAGCGTGAGCGGCGCGGTCTGGCCGCCGTCGAGCACGAGCCACCGGCCGGCGAGGATCCGTGGAACGAGGTGCTCGACGCGCAAGCCGTCCACGTGGCGCTGCTGCGCCTCTCGCTCCCGCAGCGCGTGGCCCTGACGCTGCGCTACCTCGACGGGCTCCCGGTGCCGGAGGTGGCCCGGCACCTGGACCGCAGCGTGCACGCCACCGAGACATTGCTGGTCCGCGCCCGCTCGGCGCTGCGGCGGGTCTATCGGGAAGGGGAGCACCATGCCGCGTGATCTGCTCGAGGTGCTGCGCCTGCCCGTCGTACCGATCGACCCCCGCCCGGAGTTCGCGTCCGCGCTGCTGCGGCGAATGCAGGGCCCACCCGCCGCGCCCGAGCCCCCCGCGCCAAAGCCACCGCCCGCCGCGCGTCATGGCGCGACCGTGCGCTACTTCGTCGACGACATGGACGGGGCGGTGGCGTTCTACTGCCGCGCGCTGGGCTTCGAGGAGGAGCTTCGGCCGGCGCCCGCGTTCGCGATGCTGTATCGGGGCGACCTGCGGCTGCTGCTCAGCCTGCCGACCGAGCCGCACGCGCTTGCCGACGGCAGCCTGCCCGCGCCCGGTGGCTTCAACCGGATGTCGCTCCGCGTGGCCGACCTCGCGTCGACCGTGGACGAGCTGCGCGACCGGGGCGCGATCTTCGCCACCCCGATCACCGCCGGCCCCACCGTCAACACGGTGCTGGTCCGCGACCCGGCCGGCAACCTCGTCGAGCTCTTCGAGCCTCGCGGCGAGGGCTATCACGAGCGGCCGCCCGGCCGCGGCATGACCACACCCGACACGGAGGGATGAGGAGATGAGCACCGTCAGCGTCCGGTATATCGTCGACAGCGTGGAGGAGGCCGTCGCCTTCTACCGCGAGCGGCTCGGCTTCGAGGTGCTGATGTTCCCCGACCCGGCGTTCGCGATGCTCACCCGCGGGGACCTGCGCCTCGTGCTCGCCTCGCCGGTGCCCGCCGATCATCACGGCGGCGGCTCGCGGCCGATGCCCGACGGCGCGACGCAGGGCCCGGGGGGGTGGAACCGGATCATGCTCGAGGTGCCGGACCTGGCCGGCGCCGTGGAGCGGCTGCGCGGTGATGGCGCTCGCTTCCGCAACGAGATCGTGACCGGCGTCGGCTCGGCGCAGATCCTGCTGGAGGACCCCTCGGGCAACCCGATCGAGCTGTTCGAGCCCCGACGCCCGGAGGCGTCGCTCAGGTCCTAGCCTCCGGCGGCGGGCGGTGCAGTCCGACGCCCGCCACCACCAGGGCGAGTCCCGCCACCTCGACCCGGGTGGGGATCTGAGCCAGCACGACGATCCCGATCACCGTCGCCAGCGCCGGGAGCAGA
Organism: Solirubrobacteraceae bacterium; assembly: GCA_049287845.1. GTDB lineage: Bacteria > Actinomycetota > Thermoleophilia > Solirubrobacterales > Solirubrobacteraceae > Palsa-465. The sequence goes on from JBAQGP010000663.1 coordinate 2,978, forward strand.
GCGACCATGGTGGCGTAGGTGGCGCGCGGCAGGCGGGCCATCGCCAGCTGGTCGGTGACGTAGGGGATCACCGACGACGACACGCCGACGCCGATCCCGGCCAGCAGCGCGACCGGGTCGAGGAACGCGGGCGTCGCCTGCCACCCGCCGATCGGCGTCACTACGACGGCGGCGATGAGCATCGCCGCGGCCAGCCCGTCGATCCCGCTCAGCGCGGCGCGCTTGGCCACCCGGTCGGCGAGCACGATGTAGAGGGAGAACAGGACCGCGTTGGCGAAGGCGAACGCGAATCCCAGAGCTGCGCCGGCGAGCCGGATGTCCGTGAGCAGGTACACCCCGCCGACGGCCAGGGCGAGAGCCATCAGGTTGCGCGAGGAGCGCACTCCGATCGCCGCCAGCACGATCACCGGCAGGAACTCGATCGCCGCCACGGTACCCAGCGGCAGGCGGCTGATGGCCGAGTAGAAGCAGGCGTTCATGACCGCCAGGACCGCCCCCCAGGCGATCAGCAGCCGCCGCCCGTCCCAGTCCAGCCGTGCGAACGCACGCCAGGGTCGTCGCCACACGGCGAAGATCACCGCGGCCGAAGCGATGCGCAGCCAGGCAACGCCGAGGACCTGTACCCGCGCGAAGAGCAGCACGGCGAACGACGGGCCCAGGTAGTGAAAGACGGCGCTGATGAGGAAGTAGAGGTGCGGCGGCGCATCCCCGAGCCTGCGCGCGGCGCGCCCCGCAGGGGTAC
>JBAQGP010000664.1:0-2991 GCA_049287845.1 Solirubrobacteraceae bacterium
GTCGCGGGGGTGGCGCGGCCGTCGAGCAGGTCAAGGGCGGTGCGCGCCCCAAAGCGGCTGGCCCCGACACCGAGCCCGGTGTAGCCCAGCGCGTAGATCAGCCGGCCCCCGAAGGCGCGGCCGAAGAACACCGAGAAGCGGCTGCACGTGTCGATGGCCCCGCCCCAGCGGTGGCTGAACCTCAGCCCCTCCAGTTGGGGGAACGTGGTGAAGAAGTGCTGGGAGAGCGTGGCGAACGCGGCGTCGTCCTCGTCGCGGTGCGGGCCCACGTCGCCGCCGTAGCGGTACACCGCGTCATAGCCGCCATACAGAATGCGCCCATCGGCGGCGAGACGGTAATAGTGAAACTGGTTGCCCATGTCGGAGATGCCCTGGCCGTTGGCCCAGCCGATCATGCGTTGCTGAGCGTGTGACAGCGGCTCGGTCATCAGGGCGTAGTCGTAGACGGGCGCAATGTAGTGGCCGACGGCGGGAATGAGTGGCGGATACGCGCTGGTCGCCATGAGGACCTTGGCCGCGGTGACCACTGCGCCCTCGGTGCTGACGGTGAGCTTCGTGTTCCCGTGTTCGCGGACCGTGCGTACGGGGCTGAGCTCGTGGATGCGCACCCCGGCGCGGTCGGCCGCGGAGCGCAGGCCGTCGGCGAGGCGCCCGGGGTGCACGAGGGCCGATCCGGTCCTGTCCCACAGCGCACCCAGGTACGTCGGCGAGTTGACCTGGCCGCGGATGGCGTCGGCGTCCAGCAGCTCGACATCGTGCCCGAAGCGGCGGCACAGCTCGGCCTCCTCTTGCAGATCCTGGAGCTCGCGGGGCTCGAGCGCGACCCTGAGGCCACCGGACGCCGCGTAATCGCAGTCGATGGTGTGGGTGATGAGGTCCTCACGCAGCGCGTCGAAGTTCTCGGCGGCGAGGCGTTCCAGCTGGTCCATCTCATCGGCGAACCGGCTCAGCCCATTGGCCAGCCCGTGGGTGAGCGTGGCCTCCAGGAAGCCGCCATTGCGGCCACTGGCGCCGTTGCCGCAGCGCGTCGCCTCCAGCAGGACCACATCGCGACCCGGGTCGTGAGCCTTGGCGGCCAGCGCCGCCCACAACCCGGTGTACCCGCCACCGATGATGCACAGGTCGGCGTCGGTGCCGGCGCTCAGCGGCTCGTGGGGTGGCCGATCGGGCAATGACGCGAGCCAGAACGCGCGCGGCTCGGCGTCGGCGTAGGCGGCCCGGTGCGCGGGGGTCGGCTCGGTCTGGGGCCAGGGAGACGGCACTTGGCCCACGGTAGTGGAGGACCGCGCATCGCCGCTGGCCAGCGTTGGCGCGCGGCGCACGCCAGCCTGGAGCGTGGCCAGCGGTCATGATGTGCTCAGCTGGCTGGGGGCGGTGACTCAGAGGAGCTGGGGATGCAACTTGTGATTGGAGGCGAGCTGGTCGCGCCTAAGCCGCGACCGGCGACCCCAGCCCGAGCAGCTTGCCCGCGTCGGCCAGCACCTCGCGCATCGCGCCGACGATCTCCCCCAGGATCGCGTCGTCGGCGATGAGCGGCGGGGCGATCTGGAGCACCGCGTCGCCGCGGTCATCGGCACGGGCGATGAGTCCCGCCTCGCGCAGGCGTCCCGGCATGAAGGCGCGCAGGATCCGCTCTCGCTCGTCGGCATCGAGGCGCTCGTTGCTCTCGCCCTTGACCAGCTCGACCGCCCAGAAGAACCCGGCGCCGCGCACGTCGCCCACGATGGGCAGCTCCTTGAGTGTGTTGAGCAGCTCTTGGAGCTTGGGCTCGCGAGAGCGGACGTTGTCGAGCACGCCGTCGCGCTCGAAGATCTCCAGGTTCTTGAGCGCGATGGCGGCGCACAGCGGGTGGCCGCCGAAGGTGATGCCGTGCAGGAGGGTGCGGCCCTCCTCATAGAGCGGGGCGGCGACGTGCCCGGACACGAACACCGCGCCCATCGGCGCGTAGGCCGAGGTCAGTCCCTTGGCAGTGGTGATGATGTCCGGCGCCGCGCCGACCCGCGTGGAGCCAAACCACTCGCCCAGGCGTCCGAAGCCGGTGATCACCTCGTCGGCGACCAGGAGAATCCCGTAGCGGTCGGCGAGGTGGCGCAGGCCCTCCCAGTATCCGGGCGGGGGCGTCAGGCACCCGCCGGCGTTCTGGACCGGCTCGGCGATGATCATCGCCACCGTCTCGGGGTCTGCGTCGAGGATGGCCTGCTCCATCTCCTCGATGAGCGCCTTGGTGAGCTCCTCGCCTTGCAGCGGGTTGCGGAAGGCGTTGGTGTTCGACACATGGGTGGTGTCGATGGCCGGGCGCCCGAACGGCTCCTTGAAGCCCGGAACGCCGGTGAGCGCGAGCGCGCCGAGCGTCACCCCGTGGTAGGCGATGTGGCGTGCGATCGCCTTCAGCCGCCGCGGCTGCCCGTTGGCCAGGTGGTACTGGCGCACGATCTTCCAGGCCGCCTCGACGGACTCCGACCCGCCCGAGGTGAAGAAGATCCGGTCGATCCCGGGGGGCGCGAGGTCAGCCAGGCGCTCGGCGAGCTCGAGCGCGGCCGGGTGAGCGGTCCCCCACAACGTGTTGAAGGCCAGCTTGGAGAGCTGCTCGCCGGCGACGGTGGCCATCTCCTCGCCGTAGGAGTAGCCGATCTGGGCGCAGAACAGGCTCGAGAGCCCGTCGACGTACCGGCGGCCGTGCGTGTCGAACACATACGGGCCTTCGCCGCGATCGAGCACCAGCAGTTCGCCGGCGCCGGGTCCGAACGCGCCGTTGCGCGTGAAATGCAGCAGGGCCGAGCCCTGGTCAAGGTCCATGGTGGTGGTCATGGCCTTGATGTTCGTGGCGGCGGGGCGTTGGCGCAAGTGCCGCGGCGTCCCAAAGGCGTGCGCGCGGCGCGCCATGCCGAGTCGCGTGGCGCCTCGCCGCGAGCCTGCGTGCGCGATCTTCGTACAACAGCTGTCAAAAGTGCGCACGTCGCCGCGGCGCGCGTCGACGGCTCAGGTGGCGCC
>JBAQGP010000665.1:0-2336 GCA_049287845.1 Solirubrobacteraceae bacterium
TTCTCGATGTTCAAGAAGATCCCGCACTGGGACGAGCTGATGTTCATGCCGGGGACGCTGACCCGGTTCGTGATCGAGGGCTACCGCGAGAAGTGCCTGACCAAGACCGTGCTGGGCGCGCGCTTTGCTTCCAAGCCGATCGAGCTCGACATCCCGGTCTACATCACCGGCATGTCGTTCGGCGCGCTGTCACTGGAGGCCAAGATGGCCCTGGCCAAGGGCGCCTCGATGGCCGGCACGGCCACCTGCAGCGGCGAGGGCGGCATGATCCCGCCCGAGCGCGACCTGTCGACGAAGTGGTACTACCAGGTCATCCAGAGCCGGTACGGCTTCAACCCACACCACCTCATGCTCGCCGACGCCTGCGAGTTCTTCATCGGCCAGGGCTGCAAGGTGGGCCTGGGTGGTCACCTCATGGGCCAGAAGGTCACCGAGCAGGTCGCGGAGATGCGCTCGCTGCCGGCGGGGATCGACCAGCGCTCGCCGGCCCGTCACCCCGATTGGCTGGGCCCCGACGACCTGTCGCTGAAGATCCAGGAGGTCCGCGAGGCCACCAACTACGAGATCCCGATCCAGCTCAAGCTCGGTGCCGCCCGCGTCTATGACGACGTGCGCATGGCCGCCAAATGCGGCCCGGACATCATCTACCTCGACGGCGCCGAGGGCGGCACGGGGGCCGGCCCCCACACCGCGTCGGAGGAGACCGGCATCCCGCTGATGGCGGCGATCCCCGAGGCCCGCCGCGCGCTGGAGGACGTTGGCCTGGCCGACGAGATCGACCTGGTGGTGGCCGGCGGCATCCGCAACGGCGGCGACGTGGCCAAGTGCCTGGCGCTCGGCGCCGACGCCATCGCCATCGGGCACTCGGCGCTGATGGCGCTGAACTGCAACAAGGAGATCCCGGGCGTCACCGACTACGAGGGCACCGTCGGTGTCCCCGCGGGCCGGTGCTATCACTGCCACACGGGGCGCTGCCCGGTCGGCATCACCACGCAGGACCCGGAGCTGCGCAAGCGGCTGGTGGTCGAAGACGCCGCGAACCGCGTCTACAACTTCCTGCACACGCTGACGCTGGAGTGCCAGATGCTCGCGCGGGCGTGCGGTAAGACCAACGTGCACTCGCTGGAGCCCGAGGACCTGTGCGCGCTGACCGTGGAGGCCTCGGCGATGGCGAAGGTCCCGCTGGCCGGCACCGACTACATCCCCGGCGTGTCCGAGGAGCGGACGCTGGCACGGATCGAGCGCCTGCTCGAGCGCCACGTGGCCAACCCGATCGACTACCTCGAGCCGGTGTCGCAAGCCGCCGGGACGCGAGGAGGTGACCCGTCATGAGCGCGTCGAGCGGCGCGGGGCACCGGGTGCCCGGCGAGCCGGAGAAGGTGTTCGGCATCGATGCCGAGTACCTGTCGGGCAGGCGGTTCGCCTACCAGGAGGACATGTCGCTGGTGGAGGACGTGGACCTCATCGCCGCCACCCCGGGCGAGGACATCAACTGGCTGGAGGACATCACCCTGCTCGTCGAGGAGGGCGTGCCGGCGGTGTTCGACCGCTACTCCAACTCGTTCCTCAAGATCTACTTCGACATCCCGGCGGGACGCGAGGACGAGATTGCCCGTAAGGTGCTCATCAAGCACCTCCAGTCGGGCAACTCCTACGGCATCGCCTTGAAGGAACAACACGCCAAGTTTCCCCAGCCGGAGCTGGGCCCGTGGGTGGAGGGGTCCCGGACGGTCGGTACGGACTACCGGCCCTCGGTGCTGGAGGGCTGGGAGCCGCCCGAGCACTGATGGAGGGTTCGGCGGGTGTGCCCAAGTCGGTCAGGCGCGGGCCGCCGATCACCCTCACCTGTGACTGCGGGGAGCGCCGCTACCTGCGCTACGGCGAGCGCTGGACGTGTGAGAAGTGCGGCAAGACCTGGAACACCAGGCGGATCCCACTGGAGCAGTACGCCGCCATCCGCGCCACCCAGCTGCGCTACCGCCGGATCCCGATCGCCATCAGCGCCTTCGCCCTGGCGACGGTGATCGCGTGCATCATCGTGGGCAAGGCCCTGGGCGGGCTGATCGTGGTGGGAGTGCTCGCCAGCACATGGAGCATGTTCTTCCGGCCGATCCACCGGCGCAAGTACCGCGAGGCGATCGCGGACCTGCCGAGCTGGAAGATCAAGCCTGAGTAGTTTCAGCGGGACGTCCGGGGAGCCTCTCCTGGGAGCTTCCGCGGAGCCGGCCCTCCCGGGCCGGCGCGATCGGAGGTCTGTGTCCGGTCAGCGGCCGCCACGGTCACCTCGACGCCGTGGACGCTCGAGGAGGCGCCCATGTCAGCGGGCGTCCCGGGGT
>JBAQGP010000666.1:0-17947 GCA_049287845.1 Solirubrobacteraceae bacterium
CCTGAGGACTCGTTGGCCAAGACGATCGCCCGTTCGCTGCACGGCACCGTGCCCCAGATCGCCGGCGCCGGGCTGACCACGCCCATCGCCTACCGCTGGAAGACCCAGATCAACGAGAACGCCAACGCGCCCGCATTTGCCGCCGAGCTGCCCGAGCTCGACCACAACGAGATCGTCGGCTGGGAGGGCGCGGCCGAGCAGGGTCGCTTCAGCGCCGTGTTCCTTGACGACTGCGACCTGCACCCCCGCGTACGGGCGCGGATCGAGCTGACGCTCGAGGTGATCGGCGCGCAGGCCGCCGTCGCCCACCGGATCCAGACGCTGGGGCAGACCCGGGTGGAGCGGCTGGTGTCCCTGGTGCTCCTGGGCGACCTCGTCTCGATGTACCTGGCCGTGCTCGCCGGCCGCGATCCGGCCGCGATCGAGCCGATCACTCGGCTCAAGGCAGCGCTGGCCGAGCGATCCACGTAAGCGGCGGCCGTCCCCGCTCGGCCTGCGCACTTGCGCCAGAGCGCACAACCGCTCGAAACCTTGACACACTCGTGGTAAGGTTTGGTGCGATGCAGTCGCTGACGATCAATGAAGCTGCCGCGACGACCGGGTGGTCGCCGCGCATGCTGCGCTACGTCGAGCAGACGGGCCTGGTGACGCCGGAGCGCTCGGCGTCGGGGTACCGCCTGTTCGGGGCAGGGGAGCTGCAGCGGCTGCGCACACTCAAGGAGCTGCTGGCGCGGTTCGACGTGTCGCTGTCCGATGTGGCCTTCGCCCAGCGGATGGGCAGTGACGGCGATCTGCGTGAGGCGGTGCAGGCGTGGCTGAGCGCCCAGGCGCGACGGCCGGAGGACGTGCAGGCCGAGGACTGGCTGCGCTTCGAGCAGGAAAAGCACGAACGCCTGCTCGCCGCGGTGACCGCCGCATAGACGATCGCGGCCCCCCCCGGCGGCGACCGTCCCACGAACTTCACACAACGAGAAAACGAGTATGGAGAGACGACCATGAGCACTACTGCCCAGAAAGTCGACCACAAGGTCGCCGACCTGTCGCTGGCCGAGTTCGGCCGCAAGGAGATCACGCTGGCCGAGCACGAGATGCCCGGCCTGATGGCGACCCGCGCCGAGTTCGCCGACACGCAGCCGCTCAAGGGCGCGCGGATCACAGGCTCGCTGCACATGACGATCCAGACCGCGGTACTGATCGAAACCCTGACCGCGCTGGGCGCCGAGGTGCGCTGGGCGAGCTGCAACATCTTCTCCACGCAGGATCACGCAGCCGCGGCGATCGTCGTGGGGCCGGACGGCACCCCTGAGGATCCCCGGGGGGTCCCGGTATTCGCCTGGAAGGGCGAGACTCTCGAGGAGTACTGGTGGTGCACCGAGCAGGCGCTCTCGTGGGCGGACGGGGATGGTCTCGAGGGCCCGAACATGATCCTGGACGACGGCGGCGACGCGACCCTGCTGGTCCATAACGGCGCGAAGTACGAGGCCGATGGCCAGGTGCCCGACCCTTCGACGGCCGAGAATGACGAGCACCGGGTGATCCTGGAGCTGCTCACGCGTTCGGTGGCCGAGGACGCGCAGCGCTTCACGCGGATGGCCGAGCAGATCAAGGGGGTCACCGAGGAGACGACCACCGGCGTGCACCGGCTCTACCAGTTCGCCAAGGAGGGCCGGCTGCTGTTCCCGGCCATCAACGTCAACGATTCGGTGACCAAGTCCAAGTTCGACAACAAGTACGGCTGCCGCCACTCGCTGATCGACGGCATCAACCGTGCCACCGACGTGCTCATCGGCGGCAAGGTCGCGCTGGTGTGCGGCTACGGCGACGTGGGCAAGGGCTGCGCGGAGTCGCTGCGGGGCCAGGGCGCGCGGGTGATCGTCACTGAGATCGACCCGATCTGTGCGCTGCAGGCGGCGATGGACGGTTACCAGGTCGCCCGCCTCGAGGACGTCGTGGGCGAGGTCGACATCTTCGTCACCGCCACCGGGAACAAGGACGTCATCACCGCCAGGCACATGGCCCAGATGAAGCATCAGGCCATCGTCGGCAACATCGGCCACTTCGACAACGAGATCGACATGGCGGGCCTGGAGAAGACCGACGGCATCACGCGGATCAACATCAAGCCCCAGGTGGACGAGTGGGTGTTCCCGGGCGGCAACGCGATCATCGTGCTGTCCGAGGGCCGACTGCTGAATCTCGGCAACGCCACCGGGCACCCGAGCTTCGTGATGTCCAACTCGTTCACCAACCAGGTGATGGCGCAGATCGAGCTGTTCGGCAACACCGGCGAGTACGAGACTCAGGTCTACACCCTCTCCAAGCAGCTCGACGAGAAGGTGGCGCGGCTGCATCTCGGCGCGCTGGGGGTCAAGCTCACCGAGCTGACGCCTGATCAGGCGTCCTACCTGGGCGTTCCGGCGGACGGTCCCTTCAAGTCCGACCACTACCGCTACTAGCGCGGGAAGACCAGACGCGAGGCAAGGCGATGGCGCGGACGGCGGTTGCGCCGCACGACGTCGCCGACCTCGCGCTGGCGCCCGACGGTGAGCTGCGGATCGACTGGGCGGCCGGGCAGATGCCCGTGCTCGCCCAGATCCGCGCCCGCTTCGCCGCCGAGCGGCCCCTGGAGGGGATCCGCGTCGCGGCGTGTCTGCACGTCACCGCGGAGACCGCCAACCTCGTTCGGACGCTGAACGCCGGCGGGGCCACGGTGGCCCTGTGCTCAGCCAACCCACTGTCCACCCAGGACGACGTCGCCGCGGCGCTCGTCCTGGAGGATGGGGTGGAGGTGCGGGCGCGGCGCGGCGAGGACGTCGACACCTACGTGGCGCACGTCCTGGCGCTGCTGGACACGACCGGCCCGGATCCATCGGGCCCCCAGATAACGCTCGACGACGGGGCCGACCTGCTCGTCACCGCTCACGCCCGTGGCGGCGCGGCCCTGGACGGGCTCATCGGCGGCACCGAGGAGACCACGACCGGCCTCGTGCGGCTGCGCCGCCTCCAGGAGGAGGGGACGCTGCGCTGCCCGGTGCTGGCCGTCAACGAGGCCCGGACCGAGCGGGCGCTCAACGATCGCCACGGCACGGGCCAGTCCGCGCTGGACGGGATCGTGCGGGCGTCCAACGTGCTGTTGGCCGGCAACACCATCGTCGTGGTCGGCTACGGCTGGGCCGGCCTGGGGGTGGCCGAGCGCGCTCGGGGCGCCGGCGCCGCGGTCATCGTGTGCGAGATCGACCCGCTCAGGGCGCTCGAGGCACGGATGGCGGGCTATCAGGTGATGCCGGCGCTCGAGGCGGCGGAGCGCGGCGACGTGTTCATCACGGTGACTGGCTCGCGCCGGGTACTGCACGGCGAGCATTTCTCGCGTATGAAGGACGGCGCGCTGCTCGCCAACGCCGGCCACTTCGACGTCGAGCTCGACCTCGGCGAGCTGGCGGCGCTCGCCACCGCCGGCCACCGTGCCGTCCGCCCCCTGGTGGAGGAGTATCGCCTGGCCGACGGACGGCGCCTCAACCTGCTGGCCCACGGCCGCGTGGTCAACCTGGCTGCGGCTGAGGGCCATCCGGCGGCCGTGATGGACGTCTCCTTCGCGCTGCAGGCGCTGAGCGTCGAGCAGCTCGTCGTCCATCGTGGCGACCTGCCCCCGGGCGTGCACTCGGTGCCGCGCGCCGTGGACTACGAGGTGGGACGGCTCAAGCTGGCCGCGCTCGGCGTGCGGATCGATGAGCCGACCGCCGAGCAGCAGGACTACCGCCAGTCCTGGACGTGACGCCTCGCCCGCGCGGGTTCTCTGCCTGTCCGGGATGCGACGCCACGCCTGCACGGGTAGCCTGCTTCACAGATGAGTGAGAACGGCGGGCTGCGCGGCGGGATCGACCTCGGCGGCACCAAGATCGAGGCGATCATCGTCGATGCCGACAACCAGGTCCTGGGCCAGGCGCGCCAGCCGACCCCCACAGAGGGCGGCCCGGCCGATGTGGCCCGGCAGATGGCGGAGGCGATGACCGGCGCGGCCGAAGCCGCCGGCGTGGACACGTCGGCGCTGCATGGGATCGGAGTGGGCTCGCCCGGGGACGTCGATGACGTTGCGGGCACCGTCGCCAACGCCCGCAACCTCCCCAACTGGATCGCGCCATTCGAGCTCGCCGCCGCGCTGTCGGAGCGGCTCGGCGCCACCGTGCACCTGGGAAATGACGTTCAGGTGGCGACCCGGGCCGAGTTCGGGCTGGGCGCGGGCAAGCCCTATGACTCCGTCCTCGGCGTGTTCTGGGGCACCGGCGTCGGTGGCGGGATCATCCTCAACGGCGAGCCGTGGCGGGGCCGCGGCGGCGCCGGGGAGATCGGCCACACCGTGGTCCGCCGTGGCGGAGCGCACTGCCCGTGTGGGCGGCGCGGCTGCCTGGAGGCTTACGCCGGCCGCGGCGCGATGGAGGCCCGCGCGCGGCGCGAGGTCGACAAGGGCGCCAAGACCGACCTGTTCAAGCTGATGAAGGCCCGAGGCCGCACCCGCCTGACCAGCTCGATCTGGGCCTACGCCCTCCAGGCGGAGGATCCAGTGGCCACCGAGCTCATCGACCGGGCCGTGCGAGCGCTGGGCGCCGGGATCGGCTCGGCGGTCAACCTCCTCGACGTGGAGGCCGTGATCATCGGCGGCGGCCTGGGCGTCCGGTTCGGACAGCCCATGGCCGAGCGGATCGCCACCGAGATGCACCCGCACCTGTTCAACGACTCGCGTCCGCCCGCCGTCCGGGTGGCCGGGCTCGGGGATCTGGGCGGCGCGATCGGTGCAGCTCTGCTGGCGGCTTAGAGGTCATCGCAAAGGGCTCAGAAGCCGGCTGTCAGCCGCGGCACGCTCCTCAACCGGCCCTCATACTCCTCCAAGGGCGTTATTTTTGGCTCGCACAAGGAAGCCCGATGGCGATGGATGGCCGCCGGCTTTGGCAGGATGCCAGCGCGCAGTGTCGATGACTCTGGCGCTATGAGGAGGAGGAGAGCCACATCGGCCCGCACGAGAGCACGACAGGAGGTCCTGAAGGGCGGTCCGCCTCGGTCCCAGACGAGCTTGCGGACGGCCACCGCTCACGCTCCAGCGGGGCTGCGCGCATCGGCGCGATCGGCGCCCTGGGTCTGGCCCTCGTGGTCGTCGGGGTGCTCATCCTCGGCGGTGGCTCGACCTATTCGCTGAGCGCCGACTTCCAGAGCGCCAGCGGGCTGGTCACCGGCGACAACGTCCTCATCGGGCCGGCGGCGGTGGGCACGATCAACTCCATCAGCCTCACCCGCAACGGCGAGGCGCGCGTCAGCATGGGCCTGCGCGGCGGCGTCGGGCCGATGCACCAGGGGACGGTCGCGCGCATCGTCGAGGAGTCGCTGTCGGGGATCGCCAGCAGGTACGTGGAGCTCGAGCCCGGGCCCACGCAGGCGCCGTCGATCAACGACGGCGGGGTGATCACCGACACCCACACCTACTCCGAGGTCAACATCGACCAGCTGTTCGACACCTTTGACCCGATGACCCGGGCCGGGCTGAAGGGGTTCGTGCGCGGTGAGGCGGCATCGCTGCGCGGACGCGGCCGCCAGGCCAACCAGGCACTCAAGTATCTGGCCCCCGGACTGCAGAGCACCAGCCAGCTCACCGCCGAGCTCACCCGCGACCAGCCCACCTTCGATCAGCTCGTCGTGCGGGGCGCCGACGCGCTCAGCGCGCTGGCCTCCCGCAGCGATCAGCTCAGCCAGCTCATCGCCAACACCAGCACCGCCACCGGCGCCATCGCCGGCCAGAGCCAGGCGCTCCAGCAGGCGCTCGGGCTCCTGCCCGGCACCCTGCGCCAGGCCACGACGACGTTCTCCGGCCTGCAGACGACGCTCAACTCGCTGGACCCGCTCGTCGCCGCGTCCAAGCCGGCGGTGCGGCGCCTGCCGCAGTTCCTCGCCTCGCTGCGCCAGGTGATCGAGGCCGGGATCCCCACGATCGGGGCACTGGACGACCTCATCCACAACCCGGCGGGGGGTGGCGACCTCACCACGTTGGCCCTCCAGACGCCCGCGCTGGCGCGGATCGCCGCTACCGCGTTCCCGGAGATGATCCGGCAGCTCAACGACTCCCAGAACCAGATCGTCGCCCTGCGCCAGTACACGCCCGACGTCGTCGCCGCACTCACCAACCTCGGCCAGGCGGGAGCCGCCTTCGACGCCAACGGCCACTACGTGCGCACCCAGCCGGCCCTGTTCCCGTTCGGGCTGGACTCCTCCAACGAGCTGACCATGCAGTTCCCCTCCCAGCGCTATGACGGCCTCACGGCCGTCCGCAACCGGTGTCCGGGATCGGCGTCCCAGGCCACCCCCGACGGGTCGGCGCCGCAGTCGGTGCCCGGCTGCAGCACCAGCGACGTTCCGCCCGGCCCGTGAGACGGATCGCCTTCATCGCGCTGGGCCTGATCGTGATCGCGGTCGCGGTCGCCGTGATCCGCGGCCCGTCGACCTCCGCGGGGCACGGCGCCTACCTGGTGCGGGCGATCTTCGACGACGCCTCGTTCGCGGCCCAGAGTGAGGACGTGCGGATCGCGGGCGCCAACGTCGGCAGCATCCAATCGCTGGGGGTCACCTCGGGCAAGAAGGCCGCCGTGACCATCGCCATCACCGACCACCGCTTCGCGCCGTTTCACGACGACGCCACCTGCGCGATCCGGCCGCAGTCGCTCATCGGCGAGGAGTACGTGGATTGCACCCCCGGCACGTCCGGCGCTGCCGCGCTGCCGCGGATCCGCTCGGGGCCGGGGACGGGCAGCTACTACCTGCCGGTGACGCGGACGAGCTCCCCGATCGACTCCGACATCGTCCAGGACATCTCCACCGAGCCGGTGCGCCAGTCGCTGGCGGTGATCATCGACGAGTTCGGGACCGGTCTGGCGGCGCGCGGCTCGGACCTCAACGCCGTCATCCACCGTGCCAACCCCGCCCTGGGCAACACCGACAGGGTGCTCAAGATCCTGGCCGGTGAGAACCACACCCTGGCCCAGCTGGCCACCGACTCCGACACCGTGCTGGCGCCGCTGGCCCGCGAGCGCAGGCAGATCTCGGGCTTCATCACCTCGGCCAACACGACGGCCGTGGCCAGCGCCGCCCGCGCCCAGGCGATCTCCGCGACCTTCCGGAAGTTCCCGGCCTACCTGGCGCAGCTGCGGCCGCTGATGGCCGACCTGGGCAAGCTGGCCGACCAGGGCACGCCGCTGATGACGAGCCTGGGCCAGAGCGCCGCCGCCCTGGGCCAGCAGTTCGCCAACCTCACCCCGTTCGCGACCCAGGCCCGCACCGCGTTGATCAACCTCGGCGCCGCCGCTCACACATCCCAGCCGTCGTTGCTGGCGACCCAGCCGCTGGCCAACCGGCTCAAAGCCCTGGGGGAGGCCGGCGCGCCGACGGCGGGCAACCTTCAGAAGCTCACCACGAGCCTGGACAGCACGGGCGGCATCGAGCAGCTCATGAAGCTGCTGTTCAACGGGGCGATCGCCGGCAACGGCTTCAACAAGCTCGGTCACTACGCGCGCGACGAGGCGCTGACGTCCAGCTGCACCAACTACGCCACGACCGTCGTCCCGGGCTGCTCCTCGACCTTCGCCGCGGCCAACGCCGCCAGCGCGTCGTCGGCGACCGCCCGGCAGGGCGGGAGCACGGCGTCGGCGGCGACCGCCCGCCAGGGCGGGGCCACGGCGTCCTCGGGACACCCCGATCGGGTGGTCGCCCAAGCGGTCCAGTCAGCCTCTGAGCAGCCCCAGAACCAGGCGTCGATGCGGGGATTGCTCTCGTTCCTGATGGGGAGCGGGCAGTGAGATCGGGTCGCCGCGACCCCGGCCTGGCCGGCAACCCGGTGCTGATCGGCGCCCTCACCGTGCTGGTGACGATCGTCGCCGTCTACCTGGCCTACAACGCGACCAACGGGCTGCCGTTCGTGCCCACCTACACGCTGCACGTGCAGGCCGCCAACGCCAGCGAGCTCGCCCACGGCGACAACGTCAACATGGGCGGCGCGCTCGTGGGCATCGTCTCCACCGTCAAGCCCGAGCGTCTCGCGGACGGGCGGCCGATCGCGATGCTCAACCTCCAGCTGCAGAACAGCATCAAGCCGCTGCCGGTGGACTCGAGGTTCGCCGTCCGCCTCAAGGGCGCCATCGGCCTGAAGTACCTCGAGATCACGCTCGGGCACGCCCGCCGCGGCTTTGGCCAGAACGCCGTCGTGCCGATGCGTCAGGAGAGCGCCGAGGTGGACTTCGACCAGGTGCTGTCGATGTTCACCCCGCCGACGCGCAAGGGTGTCCAGCAGTCCACGATCGGCTTCGGGGAAGCGCTGGCCGGCCGGGGCTATGACCTCAACAACGCAATCGGGGCGTTCGGGCCCCTGCTGCGCGATCTCGGCCCCGTCGCCGCCAACCTCGCGTCGCCCACCACCGACCTCGGGGGCTTCTTTCGCAGCCTGGAGAACTTCACGGGCGCTCTGACTCCGGTGGCCGAGACCCAGGCCCAGCTCTTCGTCAACTTGAACACGACGTTCCGCGCGCTGGCCGGCGTTGCCGTCCCCTCGCTGCAGCAGACGATCTCCGACACGCCGCCGATGTTCGACGCGACGATCGCCAACACGCCCGTGATCCGTCCGTTCCTCACCGACACCGCGACACTGTTCTCAGAGCTGCGCCCGGGCGTGGCCACGCTGCCCCAGAGCGCTCCGGTGCTGTCAAGCGCCTTCGCCACCGGCACGCGCAACCTCCCGGGCACGGCGGCGCTTGACCGGCGCACGGTGACGTTGTCAAAGAACACGGCCGGCTATGCCCAGAACCCGTCGGTCCAGCAGGGCCTGGATCGCCTGACGCTGACGCTGTCACGGCTCGGGCCGCCGCTGGCCTTTCTCGCCCCGGCCCAGACCACGTGCAACTACGTGACCCTGTTCCTGCGCAACACGCAGAGCGTCCTCTCCGAGCACGTCAGCCAGGGATCGCTGCTGCGCTTCGTGCAGATCGCCATCGACGACGTGCCGGGGTATGAGTCAGAGCCCTCGAGCTCGGCCTTTACCGGCACGCCCGCCGGCGCGGCGTCGGGCCCGCTGCACGTCGATCCCTACCCGAACACCGCCTCCCCCGGCGAGACCGCCGAGTGCTCGGCGGGCAACGAGCCCTATCCGCAGCACGCCGTCGTGGGCAATCCGGCGGGCAACGTGGGGATCAAGACCGAGAAGACCGCACGGAGCGCGTCGTGAGGCGCCACCAGCCCCGGGTCAGCAACTTCGTCGCGGGCGCCATCGCCGCCATCGTGATCCTGGTCGCCTGCTATCTGGTCTTCGGGGGAGGGCTGCCGTTCAGCAGCGCCCCGTTCACCCTTCGGGCGACGTTCACCGTCGAGACGCAGCTGCACCTGGGCTCGCCGGTGCGCATCGCCGGCGTCAACGTCGGCACCGTCACCGCGGTGCAGCGGGTGGGGGGCAGTTCCACCGCGGCGGTGGCGACCATGTCGATCCAGTCCAACGGACTGCCCATCCACGCCGACGCCAGCGCCGACATCCGACCCCGGCTGTTCCTGGAGGGCAACTTCTACGTCGACCTTCACCCGGGGACGCCCTCCGCCCCCACGGTCTCGTCGGGGGCGACGCTGCCGGCGTCGCAGACCTCGGGCCCGGTGCAGCTCGACCGCGTGCTCTCGGCGCTGCGCTCGAACACGCGCGCTGATCTGCAGACCGTGCTCCAGGGCCTTGGCCAGTCGTTCAACGGTCAGCCGACCGCCGCCCAGGACGCCACCCAGGATCCCAGTGTCCAGGGGCTGACGGCCGGACAGGCGCTCAACCGCTCGCTCAAGTACGCCGCCGGAGCGTTCAGGGCTTCGGCGGTCGTCAACGCCGCGCTGTTGGGCAGCCAGCCCCACGACCTCTCGGGCGTGGTGGCCGGCAGCGCGCACACCTTCTCGGCCCTGGCCTCGGTGCAGAACCGTCTCGAGGACCTCGTGACGAGCTTCAACGCCACCATGGGCGCCCTCGCCGCGCGCCAGGGCGACCTCTCCGCCACGATCTCGCTGCTGCCCCCGTTCCTGCGTGCCGCCGACAGCGCGCTCGGGCCGCTCCAGGCCTCGTTCGGCCCCACGCAGCGCTTCGCCAAGGCCCTGACCCCCAGCGTCAAGCAGACGGCGCCCACGATCACCGCCGGGCTGCCGTGGCTGGCCCAGTCCAGCGCGCTGCTCTCACCTCAGGAGCTGGGCGGACTGCTGCGCTCGCTGACCCCGGCGATCCAGGGAACCTCGAGCACGCTGATCTCCTCCCGGGCGCTGCTCAACGGGTCCCACGAGCTGGCCAGGTGCTTCGTGCACACGGTCATCCCCACCGGCAACGAGCGGATCGCCGACCCGCCGCTGACGACCGGCCTGCAGGTCTACCAGGAGCTGTTCCAGTCCGGCGTCGGCCTGGCCAGCATCAGCCAGAACTTCGACGGCAACGGCCGCTACGTCCGCTCGGCCGCCGGGGGCGGCTCCGATCTGGTCGCGACCGCCTCGCTGCCCGGGGGTGGGCCACTGTACGGCAATGCGGTCTTCCCCTCGCTGGGCACGCGCCCGGCCAGCCCGGGCAAGCAGCCGCCGCTCGTGCGCGACGTGCCCTGCTTCCGCAACGCGCCGCCCAACCTGAACGCCGCCAAGACCGGGGTCGGGCCGTGAAGCGCGCAATCGCCGAGCACCGCATCGACTTCGCCGCCATCGGGGTGCTCATCCTGGCCGCCATCGCCGTGAGCACCTACATCCTCAAGCATCAGCCGTCGTTCGTGTTCGGCCAGACCTACTACCAGGTGCGCGCGCCGTTCGCCACGGCCGCGGCGGTGACCTCCGGCCAGGGCCAGGCCGTGACGATCGCCGGGGTCCAGGTGGGGCAGGTCGGGGGCGTGTCGTTGCACAACGGCCAAGCCGTGGTCACGATGAACATCTACAAGCAGTACGCGCCGATCTATCGCAACGCCACCGTGCTGCTGCGGCCGCGCACCCCGCTGAAGGACATGTACCTGGCGCTGGATCCGGGCACCCGCAGCGCCGGGCGGGTGCCCAACGGCGGGATCCTCTCGGCGGCCAACACCCAACCCGACGTCGACCTCTCGGAGATCCTCTCCTCACTGGACTCCGACACCCGCAACTACCTCGTCCTGCTGCTCTCGGCGGGCGCCCAGGCGTTCCACAACCCGGGAGCTCGGCAGACCGCGCCGAGTGCGTCGGCGGTGGCCGACCTGCGGGGCACGCTCAAGCGCTTTGAGCCCCTGGACCGCGACACCAAACGGTTCGCGACGCTGCTGGCCACTCGCCAGGCCAATATCCGCCGGGCCATCCACAACCTCAATCTCGTCACCAACGCGTTCGGCGGGGTGGAGTCCCAGCTGACGTCGCTCATCAGCGCCTCGGACACGAACTTCTCCGCCATCGCCGCCAACGACGCCCAGCTGCAGCAGACGCTCACCGAGTTCCCGCCGACGCTGCAGCAGAGCATCGACACGCTCAACAAGGTGCGCGGCTTTGCCACCGCCAGCACCACGACGCTGCAGCAGCTTGAGCCCTTCGCGCGCAACCTGGGCCCGGCGCTGAAGGCGTCGCGGCCGCTGTTCCGCGACACGACGCCGGTCATCGCCAACCAGCTGCGGCCCTTCAGCGTGGCCGTCCAGCCGCTGGCGCGGACGCTGGCGGCGGGCGCGCCCAAGCTCAAGACCACCATCCCGGCCCTGACGAGCTCGATCTCGGTGCTCAACACGCTGTTCAACGAGCTGGCTCATCAGCCACCTTCAGGACAGCAGAGCTACCTGTTCTGGGGCTCGTGGCTGGCCCACATCGCCGACAGCCTGGTCAGCGCCCAGGACGCCAACGGCGCGGTGCTGCAGGGCATCTTCATGAACACCTGTGCCGGCCTGAACTTCTATGAGAACCAGCTGGAGCCCAACAGCGAGCCGCTCGGCGTCATCCTCGACCTGCTCAACGCGCCCGATGTCTCAAAGCTCCCGGGCGTGACCCCGAGCCCCATCGCGGGCCAGATCAGCTGCCCCTCGACGCCATGAACAAGCAGCGGCCCTCCAACTTCGCGATGCTGACGATGGTCGCCTTCACGGCCTCGTGCATCGGGCTGCTCATCTTCCTGTGGATCTCGTTCGGCGGCTCGCTGCCGCTGGCCTCACAGGGCTACCGATTCAGCGTCGAGTTCGACCAGGCCGTGGAGCTGGCCTCGCAGGCCTCGGTGCAGATCTCCGGCGTCCCCGTGGGCCACGTCGTGAGCGTGACGCTGGACCACCGGACAGGGCTGTCGCACGCCGTGATCGAGATCAACAAGCAGTATGCCCCCCGGCCCGCCGACACGCGGGCGATCCTGCGCCAGAAGACGCTGCTGGGCGAGACCTACGTCGAGCTCTCGCCCGGCACGCCCAACAGCCGCCGGTTGCCTGACGGTGGCGGCCTCCCGCAGGCACAGGTGGCACCGACGGTCCAGCTGGATCAGATCTTCTCGGCGTTTGATCCCAAGACCCGCCAGGCGTTTGAGACGTGGATGCAGCAGGGTGGCATCGCCCTGACCAACCGGGGCGAGCAGTTCAACCAGGCCTTCGCCCAGCTCTATCCGTTTGCCACCAACGTCGACTCGGTCCTGGCGGTGCTCAACCGCCAGAGCGCCGCCACGACGACGCTGCTGCGCGATGGCGCCCAGGTGTTCGCGGCGCTGAGCAGGTCACCGGCGGCGCTGCAGGGGTTCGTGCGCAACTCCAACGGCCTGTTTGCCGCCACGGCCGCACGCAACCAGGACCTGGCCGACACGATCCGGGCCTTCCCGGCGTTCCTCACCGAGGCTCGCTCCACCATCAACCGCCTGGGGACGTTCTCGCAGACGACCAAGCCGCTCATCGACGAGCTGCGCCCCGCGGCGGTGCAGCTCAGCCCGGCGCTCCAGCGCCTCGTCGCCCTGGCGCCCGAGCTGCGCGACCTCATGGTCGATGTCGCCCCGTTGACCAGGGCCTCCAAGGCCGGATTCCCGGCGCTGAGCACGTTCCTGGACGACACCGTCCCGTTCCTGGTGCGCCTGAAGCCCTATCTGGGCGAGCTGGTCCCGGTGATCGACTACATCCAGTCCTACCGGCGGGAGATCGCCGCCTTCTTTGCCAACAGCACGGCGACCGAGCAGGGCCAGTTCGCCTCCGGCAACGGCGGCCGGGCGCACTACGTCCGGATCTCCAACCCCATCAATCCCGAGCTGCTCACCGGCTATCCGGTCCGCCCGCTCTCAAACCGCTCCAACGCCTATCTGGCACCCGGGGGCTACAGCCAGCTGCTGCACGGCCTGAGCGTCTTCGGGAGCTACCTGTGCACCGCCCACCCGCTCCCGACGATAGGCTCATCGCTCTCGCAGACCACAACTTCCGTCACCGGGACTGTGTTAACCCTCGCGCAACTCGTTGCGAAGTACTACTACACGCCCCAGCCCGGTGGACCTGCCTGCAGGGCTCAGCCACCGCTGGGCAGCACGACCACCGGTCAGAACCAGACCTTCCCACACCTGCAACCACTTCCGTGAGTCCTGACGCCGACCGGCGCCGGCCCACACCGAAGACCAACGACCCACTCACAGGAGGAGTCACTTGAAGAAAATCGTCCTGATCGCCACGGCACTCGGAGTGCTCGTGGCCGCCACCGCGGCCTACGCCGCGCTGAACACCTACACCGCGACGCTGAAGTTCTCGCCCAAGGCGGCGGGCACGGCCGCGAAGCCGGCACCGGTCAGCTACACGCAGGACATCAAGGCGTCCAGCGCCGTCGCGGGCAACCGCACGGCGGTCCTCACCGACATCACGACCAAGATCTACGGCCTGAAGGCGGACGGGAAGGACTTCCCCACCTGCAGCGCCAGCAAGATCTCGGCCGCCGGCGATGACACGACCTGTCCCAAGGGTGCACTGGTCGCCACCGGTTTCATCACCGCGACCGTCGGCGCCGCGACCGACTTCACCAAGCCCGGTCAGCCGTGTGACCCGCTGCTGCACGTCTGGAACAGCGGCCAGGGCAGCCTGACGTTCTTCTTCGTCGATCAGGCTCCGAACCACCTGTGCCTGAACGGGAACCTGAAGACCGGTCAGGTTGGGCCGTACCCGGCCACCTACAAGACCCAGGGCAAGTACCTGGTCGTCGACGTCCCGGTGCCCCACTACGTGAGCTTCCCGGCTCCCGGCGTGGCCGGATCGCTGGAGACCGAGCACCTCAACTGGCTCAAGGTCACCAAGAAGGTCAAGGGCAAGACGGTCGCCGCCACCGCGTCGACCGGCTGCCTGAAGGGCAAGCGCCCCTACACGACGACGTTCAAGGCCAACCTGCCGAACACGACGACCGGCGCGCCCGGCCCCGCCGAAATCAAGACGGTTTCGGGCTCCGCGCCCTGCAGCAAGTAGTGAGCTGACGCGTGAGACCGCGCGGTGGGCTTCGGGGAGCCCTCCGCGCGGGCCGCGCATCACACCACTTCGTAGCGCTCCTCGCGCTGGGCCTCGCGCTCTGACTCGCCCAGCATGGTGACGAACACCCACACCAGCGCGACGCCCATCACGATCGATTGCTCGAGCGCCATCGCCAGCCCCGCCATCGACTGATCCTCGGATGGGGAAAGACCCCAGTAGCGGGGGTGGTGCTCATAGAAGGGGTAGAAGGACGCGGGCGCGAACGCCAGCACGATCCCCAGGATCCCCACCAGCAGCTTGGTCGAGACCATGTAGGCCACCGGGCCCATGCCGCCCAGCCGGTGGCGGTTGCGGATCGGGGAGAGCAGGTGCCACCAGTACAGCGTCCCGGCGGCGGAGAAGCACAGGTGCTCCACCGCGTGGATGGTGGTGTGGTGCAGCGCGGCGTCGTACATGGCCGGGATGTGCCACACCCACATGAACCCCGCGTAGGCGAGGACCGCGAACGCGGGTTGGGCCAGGAACCCGGCGCGGCGCTCGACCGCCTGGACGCGGCGGGTGACCGGGCGCAGCAGCACCTTGTTGAGGCCGAGGATGAGC
Organism: Solirubrobacteraceae bacterium; assembly: GCA_049287845.1. Classification (GTDB taxonomy): domain Bacteria; phylum Actinomycetota; class Thermoleophilia; order Solirubrobacterales; family Solirubrobacteraceae; genus Palsa-465. The sequence goes on from JBAQGP010000666.1 coordinate 15,033, forward strand.
AGGATGGGAGCGAAGTCCAGCAGCAGGATGTGCTGGACCATGTGCATGAGCAGCAGCTGGTCGCCGAGGGCGTCGATGGGCGACACGAGGGCAGCGAGGATCGTGAGCAGCCCCAAGGCGAAGAGCGCCAGGCGTCCGTACCCCGGCTTATGGGCCGATCCGGCCGCTCGTCCGCGCCGCCACCCGAGGACGTAGAGGGCACCGAGCGCGGCCACCCCGATGAGGACCGACGGCTCGAAGGTCCATGCGATGGTGGGGGAGACGTTGGCGAGCAACGCCCGACATTGTGACGCTCGACAAACGCCGGTCGCGGGAATAACGTTCTGTTGACACAGATCAACGCTTCAGTCGGGAGGTCGACGAATGCGGATCCAGGTCAAGGGCCGAAATCTCCACGTCTCCGACGACATGCGGGAGCACGTCAACAGGCGCTTTGGGAAGGTCTCCAAGCAGGTCTCGGAGCTGGCCGAGCTGGAGGTGGAGCTGATCCAGGAGCGGAACCCGGCGAATCCCGACTGCAAAGTCGCCGAGGCCACGCTCCACCTCAAGGGGGTCACGCTTCGGGCCCGGGATGCGTCGGGCGATCTGATGCACTCGGTCAACATGTGCGCGGATGAGCTGGCCGTCCAGGTCAAGCGCCACCGCGACAAGCGGCGCAAACGGCGCGAGTCGCGCGTCGCGGCGAGTCAAATCGTGCCTGGGGACGTATCGCCGGCTGCCTGATGGGGCGCGTGCGGGCGGCGCGGCCGGCCGGTATCGGTTCTGATCGCGCGTGGGTTGGCGCCGCCCAGCCGCGGTGGGGCGTCGGGGCCTGATTCACGGCGATCTCTTACGAGCGTGGGGGTCGCCCGCGCTACCCTAGCCTCATGTCCTTCCTGGACCGTGCGCTTCGCATGGGCGAGGCAAAGAAGTTCAAGAGCTACGAGCAGCGCGTCTCCCGGATCAACGGCTACGAGGCGGAGCTGGAGCACTTCACCGATGAGGAGCTGCGGGGGGCCGCCGACGGCCTGCGCGAGCGGGCGCGCAACGGCGAACCCCTCGACGATCTGCTCTACGAGTGCTTCGGGCTGGTCCGCGAGGCGGGCAAGCGCTCGATGGGCATGCGCCACTTCGATGTGCAGCTCATCGGCGGGATGGTCCTACACGACGGCTGCATCGCCGAGATGAAGACCGGTGAGGGCAAGACGTTGACCGCGACGCTCGCGGTGGTCCTGAACTCGCTGCCCGGCACCGGCGTCCACGTCGTGACGGTCAACGACTACCTGGCTAAGCGCGACGCGCTGTGGATGAAGCCGATCTACGACATGCTGGGCGTCAGCGTCGGCGTGCTGCAGAACATGCAGCCCTTCGAGGACAAGCACGCCGCCTATGCCGCGGACGTCACCTACGGCACCAACTCCGAGTTCGGCTTTGACTACCTGCGCGACAACATGGCCAAGAGCCTGGAGGAGAAGTTCCAGCACGGCGGGCGCGCCAAGGGCGGGGACGGCAAGACGAGCTATCACCGCTACGCCATCGTCGACGAGGTCGACAACATCCTCATCGACGAGGCCCGGACGCCGCTGATCATCTCCGGCGCCCCCGAGCAGGCAGCCGACCTCTATGCCAAGTTCGCGCGCCTGGCGCCCAAGCTCGCCGCCGGCAAGACTCCCGAGGGGATGGATCCACGGTCCAAGAAGGATTTCGTCGCCGACTTCGACTACGAGTTCGACGAGAAGCACAAGACGGTTTCGATCTCCGAGCAGGGCGTGGCCAAGGCCGAGCGCTTCATGGGCATCGACCACCTCTACCGCGCCGAGAACGGCCACCTGGTCAACCACCTCATGCAGGCGCTGCGCGCCGAGTCCCTGTACCGCCGCGGCAAGGACTACGAGGTGATCGACGGCGAGGTCAAGATCATCGACGAGTTCACCGGCCGCATCCTGGAAGGGCGACGCTGGTCAGAGGGTCTGCACCAGGCGGTGGAGGCCAAGGAGGGGGTCCGCGTCCAGGAGGAGAACCAGACGCTGGCCACGATCACCCTCCAGAACTACTTCCGGATGTACGACAAGCTCTCGGGCATGACCGGGACGGCGCTCACCGAGGCGACCGAGTTCATGAAGATCTACGAGCTCCCGGTCGTCCAGATCCCCACCAACCGCCCCATGGTCCGCCAGGATCGCAACGACCAGGTCTACAAGACCAAGGACGGCAAGTGGAGCGCCGTGGTCCGCGAGATCGAGGCGCGCCACCAGGCCGGCCAGCCGGTGCTCGTCGGCACCATCGCCGTCGAGGTCTCCGAGCTGCTCTCCTCTCAACTCACCAAGCGCGGCATCAAGCACTCGGTGCTCAACGCCAAGCCCGAGCACGCCGCCCGGGAGGGCGAGATCGTCGCGGAGGCGGGCGCCCCCGGGACGGTCACGATCGCGACCAACATGGCCGGGCGCGGCGTCGACATCAAGCTCGGCGGCAACGCCGAGCACCTGACCACCCTGGAAATGGCCAAGCTCGGTCTGCGGCCCGACGATCCCGACTACGACGACACCTTCACCAAGGTCCTGCCGTCGATCGAGCAGCGCGTCGAGGACCAGCGCGAGCAGGTGGTGGAGGCCGGCGGCCTGTTCATCATCGGGACCGAGCGCCACGAATCGCGGCGGATCGACAACCAGCTGCGCGGTCGCTCCGGTCGCCAGGGCGATCCCGGCGAGTCCCGCTTCTTCCTCTCGGCCCAGGACGACCTCGTGCGCCTGTTCGCCGGCGAGCGGATCTACAAGATCCTCGACCGGCTGGGGTCCGTCGATGACGAGGGCAACGAGGAGCCGATCGAGGCCGGCATGCTCTCCAAGCAGATCGAGAAGGCTCAGAAGAAGGTCGAGGAGCAGCACTTCCTCATGCGCAAGCACACGCTCGAGTACGACGACGTGCTCAATCAGCAG
>JBAQGP010000667.1:0-4582 GCA_049287845.1 Solirubrobacteraceae bacterium
AGGTCGGGCCGCGCGGGGTCGCGCTCGCCCTGCGCGCGCCGCTCGGTCACGCGTCCTCTCGGGACACCGTGGCAAAGCCGATGCCGGCCGCGACCAGACGGTCGATGAGCGCCTGGCCCATGGCCACTGCCGGCGTGAGCTGGCCGGCGCGGTCGGGCAGGTCGTCGTGGGCGAGACACAGCGCGGCCTCGCCCAGCATCTTGGACGTCTCGCCGTAGCCCGGATCGCCTCCGGTGACCTCGGTGATGATCCGCCGGCCGCCACCCTCGCCGCGGAAGCGCACGGTGAACCACCCCTTGGCCCGCTGCTCGGGGCTGGGCCCCTCCCCGGGGTCCTTGAGCATGAGCAGCGCCTTGCGGGTCGGCGGCAGCTGGGCGAGGGCCACGACGGTGCCGACGCCGGCGATGAGCCCGGCCGCCACCGCCAGCCGCCTGGCGACGATGTAATGGCCGTAGCTGAAGTCCGGTCCGTAGCGGTCCAGGGCGCGGGCCGAGCGCAGGACGGTGACGGGGTCGATCGTGGGCGCGGGAATGACCCAGCCGCCGGCCGTGCCGTCGTGGTGCGGCGCGCCGGTGATCCCCTTCACCCGCCGCCCGTCAGGCTGGGCCTCGAGGCGCTTGCGCTGACTGGCCACCTGACGGCTCTGGCGCAGCCGGGCCATGACGTGCACCGCCGAGTGCAGCGTCCCGCCGGAGAAGGTGCCGCCGGAGCGCACGAACCCTTCGAGCTTGATCGGCACGCCCTCGGGCAGCTCCCACACCGAGTACAGCGCGCCGAGGTCGTAGGGAATGGAGTCAAACCCGCACGAGTGCACGATCTTGGCGCCGGTGCGCTCGGCCTGCTCATGGTGGCGCAGCCACATCAGGTCGACGAACTCGGGCTCGCCGGTGAGGTCGACGTAGTGGGTGCCGGCGGCGGCGCACGCCGCGACCACCGCCTCGCCGTAGTGGATGTAGGGGCCGACCGTGGTGATGACGACCTTCGCCGACTCGGCCAGGCGCCGGATCGACGTGGGGTCGCTCACGTCGGCGACGATCAGCGGGACGTCCGCGGAGAGCCGCGCCGCCACGGCTTCCAGCTTGCTGCGGCTGCGACCCGCGATCGCCCAGCGACCGGCGCCGGTCGCGCGGGCCAGGTACTCCGCGGTCAGCGCCCCGGTGAAGCCGGTGGCGCCGAACACGACAACGTCATGCTCCCGGTCAGCCATCGGACTGGCCGTCGGGCGTGCCCGTCTCCACCTGCTGGGCGAGCCGCATCGCCTCCTCGAGGTCCACCCCGGCCCTGCCCGCCAGCCAGGTCGCCACCGGAGCGGCGATCCGCTGGGAGGAATGTGCGGCCTCGCCGGCGAGATCCAGCACGGCCCTCAGTTCGTCTTTGGTGGGCGCCGCAACGCCGAGCTTGTCGGCGTACGCGGCCAGCCAGCTGTTTGCATCCATCAGCCGCGGAGCCTAGAGAATCGGCGACTGGCAAGATCCCGCGGGCTCAGCGAACCCGACGAAAGGCAGTGCAGATGGCAATCCTCGAGGACAAGGTCGCGATCGTCACCGGATCGGCTCGCGGCATCGGCCGCGCCACCGCCGAGCTGCTCTCCGAGCAGGGCGCCAAGGTCCTGATCAACGACCTGGACGGCGACGTGGCCGAGCAGACCGCCTCGGAGATCGACGGCGACACGCTCGTGTTCGGCGGCGACCTGACCAAGCCCGGAGTGTGCGACGAGCTCGTGAGCAAGGTCATCGACGCGTGGGGACGGGTCGACATCCTCATCAACAACGCCGGCTACACGATCGACGCCCCGATCCACAAGATGTCAGACGAGGCGTTTCAGCGGATGATCGACATCCACAACGTCGTCCCCTTTCGCATGTGCCGCGCCGTCGCGCCCCACATGCGCGAGCCGGCCAAGCAGGAGCGCGAGCAGGGCGTCGAGGTGTTCCGCAAGATCGTCAACGTCTCGTCGATCAGCGGCACGATGGGCAACGCCGGGCAGGCCAACTACTCCTCGGGCAAGTCCGGCGTGATCGGCCTGACCAAGACGCTGGCCAAGGAGTGGGGCCAGTTCAAGATCAACGTCAACGCTGTTGCCTTCGGCTTCATCGAGACCCGGCTCACCGCGGTCAAGGAGGAGTCCAACACGATGCAGATCGACGGCGAGACCCTCCAGCTCGGCATTCCGGGCCAGATGCGCGAGCTCGCGCCCAACCTCATCCCTCTCGGCCGGCCCGGCCAGCCCTTCGAGGCCGCCGGGGGCATCTTCCTGCTCTGCACCCCGTGGGCCAACTACATCACCGGTCAGGTGCTGGGCATCACCGGCGGACAGTGGGGCGGGATGATCTCCTAGAGAGCGCGGCGAAACTGCCGGACGTTCACTCCGGCGTCGCGCTGTCCAGCCGCGACCGGCGTTGGAGCTCGTAGAGGTCCTCGCGGTTGCGGATGTACCGGGCGGCCGCGTCGTAGGGGGGATCGTGATCCCAGGGCGTCGGGCGACCCTGGCGCAGCGCGCGGGAGACGAGGAAGCGCTCGGCCTGACTGGCCCGGACGCGCTCGCCGATGTCAGGCAGGTCAAGGCGCGCCTCGAGCTCTCCGCGCAGCTGCGCCACCATCGGCGCGCCCTCCGCCGACCCGCTCACGTCGGTGAGCTCCAACGGATCGGCGTCGAGGTCATAGAGCAGGTCCGGATCCTCGAGGGACACGATGAGCTTGTGGGCGCCCGAGCGCACCATTGCCGACGGAGCGTGCACGCCCTCCGCGTGGTACTCGGAGACGACCGCCCGCACCGATGGCGATGCCGCGCCGCCACCCCCCGACACCGCGCCGGCCAGGCTTACGCCGTCCCCCTCCCCTGCCACGGCATCGACGCCCAGCCCCGCCAGCTCGAGCACCGTCGGCGCGAAGTCCACCAGCGACACCGGCCCTGGCACCCGCGCGCCCCCACCGGAAGGACCTGACCCACCCGCCCTGCGCACGATCAACGGCACCCGCGCGGACTGCTCGAGGAAGCTCATCTTGTACCAGAGGCCCCGCTCGCCCAGCATCTCTCCGTGATCGGCGCAGAACAGGACCGTGGTCCGGTCGTCCAGTCCCGACTCGCGCAGCGCGCCGAGCACCTGTCCGATGCGCTCGTCCAGATAGCTGATGGCCGCGTAGTAGCCGTGGCGGGCGCGCCGGATCTGCTCGGCGGTCAGCCCGATCTGGTCGACCTGACACATCGCGCGCAGCCGCCGGCTGTGGGGGTCCACCTCGTCGGGCGGGAGCGAGGGCACGGTGGGGTCGTCGATCTCGGCGCGGCGGTAGCGCTCCCAGAAACGCTGCGGAATCTCCCACGGGTCGTGCGGGTTGGTGAACGACACGAACAGGAAGTACGGCTGGTCGGCGCGGTGGCGCGCGATCTCATACAGCTTGCGCACCGCCTGGAAGGCGACCTCGTCGTCGTAGTCGGTCTGCATGCTGGCGGCGCAGATCCCGGGCGTCAGCACGCTCTCCATGGTGTGGTACCAGGGGAGCGGGTCCTGCAGCGGGCGGCTCCAGTCCGGCGTCCAGTCGACGTCGGCGGGATAGATGTCGGTGGTCAGCCGCTCCTCGAACCCGTGGAGCTGGTCGGGGCCGACGAAGTGCATCTTGCCGCTCACCGCGGTGTGATAGCCCGCAGCGCGCAGCGCGTGCACGACGGTGGGCGCTCCGGCGCGGAACTCGGCGGCGTTGTCGTAGACCCCGACGCGCGAGGCGTAGCGTCCGGTGAGCATCGCGGCGCGGGCCGGGGCGCAGAGCGGGAACGCGGTGTAGGCCGACTCGAACACCGTGCCGGTCGCCGCCAGCTGCGAGAGGTGGGGCGCCTGGACCACGTCATGGCCGTACGCGGGCAGCCAGCCGGCGGCGAGCTGATCGGCCATGAGGACGAGAAAGGAGTCGGGGGTGCGTGTGGCCACGGGCTGGCGGAGGATAGGGATCCGCCGCGCCCGCCGTTACTCTGCGCCGCGCGATGAAGCACGGAGCGACCGCGGCCGCCGTGCGGCACGGCGAGGGGATCTCGCCGCTGGTCATCGCGCATCGCGGTGCCTGGGAGGACGCGCCGCAGAACTCGCTGCACGCGGTGCGCCATGCCGCCGCGCTTGGCTGCCACGGCATCGAGATCGACGTACGGCGGACCCTCGACGGGCGCCTGATCGTTGTCCACGACGCATGGATCCGCTGGCGACAGGTGGGGCGCCTGGAGCACCGCCAGGTCCAGGACCGGATGCGGGTCGGCCAGGCGCCCCTGCTCGCCGACGTGCTCGACCAGGCGGCCGGCCGTCTGCTGGTTGACATCGAGCTCAAGGAGGACGGCTACGTCGACGAGGTGCTGGCCCTGGTCACCCGGCGACTGACACCTGAGCGCTACGTCGTCACCTCCTTTCAGCCACGCGTGCTCGCCCAGGTCGGGGCGTTCGCCCCGGAGGCTCGCACCGGCCTGCTCGTCGGGCCGCGCTCGGCGCGCCAGGCAGGCCGCCGCCTTCGTGAGGCGCACGCCGGCTTCCTGGCCCCCCACGTCACCCTTGCCCGCGCCGGGATGCTCACGTGGGCGCAGGAGCGAGGCCTGGTCTCGTGG
>JBAQGP010000668.1:0-1769 GCA_049287845.1 Solirubrobacteraceae bacterium
ACTTGGGGGTGGGGGTGGTCACGTCTACTCCGATCTGAGCCTGTACGCCGGACCGCCCAGCCGCCGGGGAGCGCGGCTGCGCGCAGGGATCGGCCACACACACGCTCAGGGGCTCACGCCCGCCGACGCACCACCGCTCTGGCCCGGCATGCGGCCGCCGCGCGCCTCTCAACGTCGTGTGTCTTCGCCCTTGCCGCTTAAGACGCTCTGGGCCCGGTTGTCTTCCCGGGGTCAGGCAAATCCGGCTCGTCGGTGATGTCGCGCGCCACCAGCGCCGCATAGGCGCCGCCGCGCTCCATCAGCTCCTCGTGGGTGCCGCGCTCGACGACGTGGCCCCCGTCGAGGACCACGATCTGGTCGGCCTCGCGCACCGTGGACAGGCGGTGGGCGATGGTGATCGTCGTGCGCCCCTCCGACAGCCGCTCGAGCTCGGCCTGCACGGCGTACTCGGTCCGGGTGTCCAGGGAGCTCGTGGCCTCGTCGAGCACGAGCACGGGCGGGTTGCGCAGCACCGTGCGGGCGATCGCCATCCGCTGCTTCTCGCCTCCGGAGAAGCGGTAGCCACGCTCGCCGACGATCGTGTCATAGCCGTCGGGAAGCGAGGCCACCAGGTCGTGGATCCGGGCGGTGCGGGCCGCGTCCTCGACCTCCTCATCGGTGGCGTCCGGGCGGGCGAAGCGGAGGTTCTCGCGCACGCTGGCGTGAAACAGGTAGGTCTCCTGCGACACGACGCCGACGGTCGCGGCCAGCGAGGCGAGCGACACGTCGCGGATGTCGACGCCGTCGACCGTCACCCGGCCCTCCTGCGGCTCATACAGCCGCGCGGACAGGTAGCCGAGCGTCGTCTTCCCCGCCCCCGTCTCGCCCACGATCGCGGTGCGCGTCCCCGCGGGCACGACGAGGTCGATGTGGCGCAGCGTCCACCCCTCCGTATCGGTCCCGGGAACGCCGTAGCGGAAGGAGACGTCCTCGAAGCGCACTTCGCCCAGCACCTCCTCGGGACGCAGGGTCACGGGGTTGGGGGCCTCCACGATGTCGACGGGCAGGTCGAGGTACTCGAAGATGCGATCGAACAGCGCCAAGGAGGACTCGATGTCGGCCTGCGTGCCCAGCAGCGAGTTGATCGGGAACAGCAGCCGGGTCAGCAGCGTGGTGAAGGCCACGACCGTCCCGAGATCGATCTTGCCGATGAACGACTGGCCCGCCAGCCAATAGATGATCACCGGCTGGGCCGAGAAGATGAACTGGATCGTCGCCATCATCCAGCGTCCGGCCATCCGGCTGCGGACCTCCAGATCGGCGATCCCCTTCGAGTCGCCGGTGAAGCGCTCGGCCAGATCCTGGCCGCGCCCCATCGTCTTGCCCAGCATGATCCCGGACACCGACAGCGACTCGGCCACCAGCGCGGAGAGGTCGGCCAGGCGCTTCTGCTGCTCGGTGGTGATCCGGCGCCGGATCTTGCCGACGCGACGCGTTCCCCACACCGAGGGCGGGACGAAGACGAGCGCGAAGATGGCCAGGCGCCAGTTGAGCAGGCACATGGCAACGAGCGAGGCCAGGACAGTGGTGACGTTGGAGGCGATGGTGGTGGCCGTGGTGGTGACGACGCTGTCCAGGCCACCGATGTCGTTGGCGATCCGCGACTGGATCTCGCCCGTGCGCGTGCGCGTGAAGAACGCCAGCGACATGCGCTGCAGGCGCCGGTAGACGGCGGCGCGGAGGTCGTGCATCACCCGCTGGCCGACCGCGTTGGAGACATAGGTCTGCCA
>JBAQGP010000669.1:0-3449 GCA_049287845.1 Solirubrobacteraceae bacterium
GCCACGGTGTGGTGGGTGGGACCACATTCCCGTGAGCGCGAAGGGGAGCGGCTCGCGCTGCGCCAGGGTCTGAAGCACCTGCGCGGGGGCGAGGGAGCACTCGATCGGTACGCGCGTGAGCGTCGCCGAGGGCGATGACAGCGGGGACGCTAGGGTGGGCTTGACCGGCACCGGGCTCATACTGTACGAATTGGTCCAATGACTGCAACGCTCATCGACGGGAAGGCCATCGCACAACAGGTTCGCACCGAATTGCGCGACGAGATCGCAGCCTGGGTCGCCGGGGGCGGCCGCCGGCCGGGGCTGGCGACCGTGCTCGTCGGTGCCGACCCCGCGTCGGCGGTATACGTCGGCGGCAAGCAGAAGGCGTCGGCGGAGGTCGGGATCGAGGGCTTCGCCCACCACCTCCCCGCCGACACTCCCGAAGCTGACGTGGTGGCGCTCCTGCAGGAGCTCAACGCCGATGACCGCGTCTCGGGGATCCTGCTCCAGCTCCCCACGCCCGGCCACATCGACGGCTCCCATCTCACCACCCTGATCGACGCCGGCAAGGACGTCGACGGACTGACCCCGATCTCGGCCGGACTGCTGGCCAAGGGACTGCCGGGGCTGCGGCCGTGCACGCCCTCGGGCTGTATCGAGCTCCTGAAGCGTCACGACGTGATGCTCGAGGGCGCCGAGGCGGTGATCGTCGGCCGCTCGGATCTCGTCGGCAAGCCGGTGGCGGCGCTGCTGCTGGCTGAGAACGCCACGGTCACGATGTGCCACTCGCGCACGCGCAACCTGGAGGCGGTGTGCCGGCGCGCCGACATCGTGGTGGCGGCAGTCGGGCGGCCGGAGATGATCAAGGGTTCATGGATCAAGCCGGGCGCGACGGTGATCGACGTGGGGATCAACCGCACCGACGCCGGGCTCGTGGGCGACGTCGAGTTCGCCTCGGCGGTCGAGGCCGCGGGGCTGATCACGCCGGTGCCCGGGGGCGTGGGCCCGATGACGATCGCCATGCTGCTGCGCAACACGTTGCAGGCCGCGAAGGCGGCGGACGCCGCGGCGCCGGTGGCCTGAGGCTCCTGCCCCGCTGTCGGCGTCGCTCGTCTCCGTTTGCCGGGGGAGGGGGCGCCGGCGTTTACGGCATGGGCTGGGGAAGGGGTGGGTTGCAGCGTCTGCGGTGACGTGGATGGCAAAAGCCCGCTCAGAGGCCGGATTTACCATCCACGTCGCTTCAGGCCGTCGCCATCGACGTCCCGTCCTCCTTCGAAGGCGCGCCGTTCTACGCGCTGGTGGCGTAAGCGGGCTCCTCGGCCAAAACAGCATCGAGTGCGTCGAGCACCCGGGTCGCCGTCTCACGAGACGCATTGACCCCCATGAGCCCGATGCGCCACATCGGGGGTGCGCCGGCGAGCCCGCCGCCGATCTCGATGCCCTGCTCGTGCAGCATGCGGCCGGCCACGGCCTTGCCGTCCAGCCCGTCGGGCACCCTGACCGCGGTGAGCTGGGGCAGCTGGTGGTCAGGCTCGGCGAGGAGTTCGAGGCCGCGGGAGCGGACCTCGTCCTGGAGGAAGCGCCCGGCGTCCATGTGGCGCGCCCAGCGGGCCTCGAGGCCCTCGACGGCCACCTCGCGCAGGGCCTCGTGCAGCGCGTAGATGTTGAGCACCGGCGTGGTGTGGTGGTAGGCGAGCGGCCGCTCCACCCAGTACTTGCGCAACAGCGAGAGGTCGATGGAGTAGGGCAGCGGCTGGGTGCGCGCGGCGATGCGCTCCAGCGCCCGGTCTGACACGGCCACGGGCGACAGGCCGGGCGGCGCGCCGACGCACTTCTGCGAGCACGAATAGGCGAAGTCGATCCCCCAGTCGTCGAAGCGCAGCTCGATGCCGCCCAGCGAGGTCACGCAGTCAGCCATGAGCAGCACGTCACGGTCGCGCAGGGCGGCGCCGAGCTCGGCCAGCGGGTGCTGCACGCCGGTGGACGTCTCCGCGTGCACGACGCACACGAGGCGGGCGCCGGGATGAGCGTCGAGTGCCGCCAGCAGGGCGTCGTTGGACACATGCTGGCCCCAGTCGGCGTCCACCCGGACGACGTGGGCGCCGAGACGCTCGGCGATCTCCACCAGACGGCGCCCGAAGAAGCCGTTGACGCCGATGATGACCGTGTCCCCGGGCTCGAGCAGATGTGCGAGGCCGCACTCCATGCCCGAGGTGCCGGTGGCCTGGAGCGGAAGCACCAGCCCGCCCTCGGCCTGGTAGGCGATGCGCTGCAGCGCGACGACCTCGAGCAGGATGTCGGCGAAGTCAGGATCCATGTGGCCCAGCAGCGGCTTCTGCATGGCGGCCAGCGCGGCCGGTGAGACGTTGCAGGGCCCGGGGCCGCACAGAAGCCGCTCCGGCGGGTGGGCGGGGGGTGGTATCTCAGTCATGTCGCGAGCTTAGTTGCGCGCGGGCGGGGCAACCATCGACTGCGTTCTATGTGTTGAACAAATTCATCCAAATATGTTGCGCGCCGCCCCGCGGCGGGCGTACCCTGCGGCGCCATGAAGCCCACCCGATCCCGCCTTCACCGCTCTGAGCTCGCCGTCCCCGGCTCCAACGTCCGCATGCTCGAGAAGGCGCCCGGCCTCGGCGCCGACATCGTGATGCTCGACCTCGAGGACGCCGTCGCCCCCGACGACAAGCCCCAGGCCCGCGCCAACGTCATCGATGCCCTCAACGAGCTGGACTGGTCGGGCTGCAGCGTGTCCCTGCGCATCAACGGATTGGACACCCACTACTGCTACCGCGACATCGTCGACGTCGTCGAGCAGGCCGGGCGACAGCTTGACTCGATCATGATCCCCAAGGCGTCGGGCGCCGGCGACGTGCACCTCGTGGCCACGCTGCTGAGCCAGATCGAGGAGGCGATGGGACTGGAGCGCAAGATCGCCCTCAGCGTGCTGATCGAGACCGCGATCGGCATGGTCAAGTGCGAGGAGATCGCCACGGCGTGCCCGGAGCGAATGGAGGCGATGGTGTTCGGCGTGGCCGACTACGCGGCGTCGCTGCAGAGCCACACCACCTCGATCGGCGGGACCAACCCCGACTACGCGATGCTCGCCGACCGCGATGAAGTCCTCTTCCTCGGGCAGGAGCGCGAGCGCCACCTCGGCGACCAGTGGCACTACGCGCTGTCGCGGATCGCGGTGGTGTGCCGCGCCTACGGGCTGCGACCGATCGACGGACCGTTCGGCGACTTCACCGATCCCGAGGGGTACATCACGTCGGCGCGCCGCGCCGCGGTGCTCGGCTATGAGGGCAAGTGGGCCATCCACCCCAGCCAGATCGCCCTGGCCAACGACGTGTTCACACCCGGTGCCGACATCGCGCACCGGACCCGGCGGATCATCGCCGCCATGGAGGAGGCCGCCGCGGAGGGCAAGGGGGCCGTGTCGCTCGACGGCCGCCTCATCGACGCCGCTT
>JBAQGP010000670.1:0-4731 GCA_049287845.1 Solirubrobacteraceae bacterium
CGCTCGAACAGCCGCAGCGCGCTCAGGACGTGGCGGAACCGCGCGCGGGCGACGGCCACCGGCGGCCGGTCTGAGCCCTGCTCGTCGATGGCCAGCAATGCAAGCACGCCGGGCTCGTCGCCGTCACCCCAGACGGCCTCGGGTGGCGCGTCGGCCAGCGCGTCGCCGCGAATGAGCGACAGGCCGTCGCCCAGCGTCAGCTCGATCGTCTCAGGGTCCAGCGCCACGCCCAGCAGCGGGGCGATCACCGTGGCGGTGCAGTGCCCCTCGTAGATGGCGCGCTCCAGATCGGCGTAGGCGGCCTCGAACGCCGCGGGCTCGAAGCCGAAGCCACTGCGCTCCGTGAACACGGACTCCAGGAAGACGCCGAGCGCGGCACGGCCGATGCCGCGGGAGTCGGGGGGCGCCTTGACCCCGTGCTCTGAGAGGTACACGTCGAGCGCCTCGCACCGCGCCAGCGCCTGGGCCGCGTCGGCGTGGCTGGGCAGGGCGGCGAGAGCCTCGGACCGAGAGCGGATGAACTCGTCGACCAGCGGGCGGTAGCAGTACAGCGGGACGCGTCCGGAGCCGCGCTCCTCGGCCAGCTCGAACGGCATCTCGGCACCGGCGGCTGCCTCCGCGCACAGCCGGCTGGACACGTCGACGGTGAAGGACTCCAGCAGATGATGAAGGGTGACATTGCGCACGACCGCGCTTTCTCCGCGCCGCGGGGCGATCCTCTCCGGCGCAGCAGACCTTGCAGCCGCGCAGGGCCGGAGGATGTCAGCCGGCGATCGCCGTTAGGCGGCGGTGGCGACCGGCTGACGGTCGGCGTCAGTGCCGACGTCGGCCGTGCAGTCCGCGCCCAGCCACTCACGGCCGTAGACGCGCATGCTCTCGATCAGCGGCACGAGCGCCCACCCCTTGGGAGTGAGCACGTACTCGACGCGGGGCGGGACCTCGGGGAACGTCTGGCGGTCCACGATGCCTTCGTCCTCCAGCGCGCGCAGCCTCAGCGACAGCGTACGGGGACTGATCCCGGCCAGCGAACGTTCCAGCTCGCAGAACCGCGACCGCCCGTCGGCGAGGTCCCGGATCACCAGCAGCGTCCATTTCCCGCACACGATCTCGGCCGTCCGGCAGACCGGACAGGTGTCATTCGAAACCATCAGGCTTCCGAGTCTAGCGCAAGACTTCACGAACTGAAGCGGTGGTCATCCCCCGGCCCGCCCTGTGTCGGCAAGCGGACGGGCCGGGGATGCCGTCGGTCGGCTACTTGATCGTGTACTGGTAGGGCAGCGCGGCCACCTCATCTGCCTGCGGGTAGTTCACGACTGCGTTCTGGATCGATCCGAACTCGAAGTACGCCGTGTCGTCGAGGTAGAGCGTCCCCGTGACGTTCGTGCCCGAGGCCCCGCTGGGCGTGATCGTGACCGGGATCGTGCCGGTCTGGCCCGGAGCAACCGTGATCGGCTTGAACGACGCGAGACTTGTCGCCGGGTCCGCGCTGTCTGACTCCAGGTCGCCGGTCGGCGAGCTGATCGTCGTGTCGAACGGGCTCGTGACGACGCTGGCCGACGTCGTGGCCGTCTCGCTCGGCGGTCCGGTCGCCCCGAACGTCCCGTACTCGATCGGCAGAACGTCCCACTCACCGGTCGCCACCGGGTTGTCCGCGAAGGACAGGGACGCGGTTGTGCCGACCGTCGAGGCCAGGTCCGGATCGCCCCCGACGAACTGCGACTCGAACAGGAGCGGCGTGGAGCCGCTTGTGGTCGCATGCGCCTGGAACTGAGTCGAGTTGGTCGGCACCAGGTACACCGGCAGGTTGTCGTTGACCGGCAGGTTGTCCGAGGCTCCGCTGACGGCGCCGAGCGTGAACGGGGTGCTGCCGGGCAGCCGCGCGTCTCCGAAGAACGTCTCCGGCGCGGTCCCCGTGTTCTTGACGGTGACGTCGTAGGTGTAGGACTGGCCGGCGGTCAGCTGCGTGGAGCCGGCATTGGGCAGCCCGCCGGCCGCGGCCGGCACCGCCTGCTGGTTGACGCTCACCTCAAACGGCGAGGAGAGGGAGTTGCCCGACGCCGCGGGCGCGAACACCACCAGCAGCCTCCACCGACCCGGGGCGGGGTTGAGCGTGTGCAGCTGGGCGCCGACCTGGGTATCGGGCGGCGAGGACGCGGTCGCGCCCGGCACCATGTTGGTGGCGTAGGCGACGGCCTCGCCCTGCGGATTGATCAGGTAGGCACCGAACGGGTTACCGGGATCCTGGAGCGTGATCGTGGCGTTCAGCTCCGGCTGCCCGGCGGGTACGTCGAGCTGGTAGAAGAACTCCTGTCCGCTGATGGGCGCGCGTCCGTTGCCGCCGGTCACCGTTCCGGAGAACGTCTGGTTGCCGGCCGGAATGAGGCTGCGCAGGGTGACCGCAACGGTCGTGCTGGTTGCCGGCCCGCCTCGGCCGGCGCTCGAACGCACGACGATCGCCCCGCTCGCGTCGCCGGGCTGCGCCGGCGTGCTCGTCCTCAGCTGGACCGCCACCGCCTGACCGGGTGCCAGCGTCGCGCTCGCCGGTCTCACCCTGCCGAACGAGGTGTACCTGGCGGCGCTCACGCCAAACAGGACCGGCCCGATCTCGCCGCCGTGAGCCGCGTCACGGCTGTACACGTACGCCGTCCACGTTCCGGGAGCGGGCTCGGTGACCTGGAAGTCGCCGTAGTTGCCGTTGCCCTGCGGCCGTGAGTCGCCGGCGTACTTGCCGTTGGGGTCGATGAGGGTGATGCGCACGCGGGCGTTGAGCGAAGGCGCCGTCGCGTCGTGAAACGCCGCCGAGGCATCCAGCCGGTCGACACCGGCGGGGACGCGGAACGTCAGCCGCTGGTAGTTGATCGGCACGCCCGCGTAGTCGGGCGTCTGCGGCCCGCTATCGGTCAGCGTGAACTGCGTGCTGAGCAGCGACCGGTAGGCGCCGAGCGTGCGACCCGAGAACGCGAGGTGCTGCGTCGAGCCGCTCTCGTTGGTGACGGTATCGGTCAGGTTCTCGGGGGTGCCGGGCAGGTCGACCGCGTTCAGCTGAGTCGGGCTGGTGGTGACCACTCCGACGGTGCGGCCCTGGCGGGAGCCCCCGCCGGCGGGCTGGCCGTCGTTCTCGGCGGCGAGCACGGCCTTGTACGCGTCAACGCGCCCGGACCCCTGCTGATCGGCGGGAGCGCCGATGTCGTCGGTGTTCGCGACGAGGATCTGCTTCACCTGGGCCGGCGTCGGTTGCGTGCCGCGGTGCGTCTTCTCGTACGCCTGGATGATGAGCGCCGCGACCCCGGACGTGAACGGCGCCGATTGGCTTGTGCCGCCGAATGACTGGACGGGGAACGGCTGTCCCGCGAGGCTGGCGCAGCCGGCAAACTGGTCGAGGTTGGTCGAGCACAGCGCCCAGTCGGACTCGCCGGGGGCGACGACGTCCACCGTCCGCCCGCGCTGGTCGAAGCCGGACGAGCTCAGCGAGCTGATCTGGTCGTTCAACCAGCCGGTGACCTCCGGGAACCGGGAGCCGCCGAAGCCGTCCTGGATGTAGTTCCGGTTGTCGGTCGAGGCGGCCGCAGAGATCACGTTCGGGTCGGTCGCGGCCTCGCCGGTCGTGTTCGTCACCCCGGCGTCGCCGGTCGACTCGACGACGGTGATCCCGGCCGCAACGGCCTGGTCGTCGGCCTGCGCGATCAGGTCCAGCGCCCCGCCGTCGTCGGGATAGTTGTTGATCCCGAACGACTCGTTGAGGACGTTGACGTGCGCGGTCGTGATCGCGTAGTCGATCGCCTCGAGGATCGACGAGTCCGGCGCGACGTTGGAGGCGCCGAACGCCACGAGCCCGACAAGGCTGGCGCCAGGCGCGACGCCCTCGACGCGGATGTTGCACGGCCGGTTGAGCGGCAGCGCGCTGAAGTGGCTGACGTCGTAGGTCTGGCGGCCCTGCGCGGCGATCGAGCTGGCGTCCCCGAAGGCCTCCGCCCCGCTGGTCGGAGCGGAGGTGCCGAAGCCGCTGAAGTCCTTGTAGTCGACGAAGACGTGCTGGCCGTTGGGGCGGATGAAATCGGGATTGTTGGGGTCCAGGCCGTCGGCGATCCAGCCGACGGTGACCCCGCTGCCGTCAATGCCGAGCGATCGCGCCGTCCTGGCGCTGGCGTTGTCGGAGGCGACGCTCATCGTCTGCAGCGCCTCGGGCTCGAGCTGGACGCGGCCGGCGGGGGCGCACGCGCCGGGCAGCGGCGTGGTGCCGGTCCCGGAGGCGCTGCCGGTGGCTCCCGAGGTGGGGGGCGCAAGGTGGACGAGGCCGTTGGGGACGACCTCCGCCACGGCGGGATTGGAACGCAGGGACGAGACCTGCGCCGCTGACACGTTCGCGGACACCGCATTGAGCGTGGTGAAGCTGTGGACGTTCCGGGCATTGCCGCCGGCCAGCTGACGCAGCACCGGCGCCTGGACGGCAGCGAGCGTGCGGCGGCGCGCGGGGAGCGCAGAGCGCGTCGCAGGTTGGGCGCGATCCTGGTTCTTGAACACCACGATCACGCTCTGCGCGGGCGCCGGTGCCACTGCCGCGGCGGACGCTGACAGCACCTGCATCAACGCGAACAGCGAAACCGCCACCCCAGCGGCGACCGTCAGCCCGAAGCGCACCCGCATACGACTACCTCCCCATCTCGTAGGTCCGGCCCTGGAAAACCGTCCGAGCAACCTACAACGTCATCGTGGCGGCGTCCACGCAAGATC
>JBAQGP010000671.1:0-15243 GCA_049287845.1 Solirubrobacteraceae bacterium
CCCTCGGGGTCCGGCGGGTCCGCGGCGCGCGGTCGAGCCCATCGACGCATACTTCTGATTATGCGGGTGGGCGGGGTCATCCCCTGAATGGCACGTGCCGTGAACATCCTGTTCGCCGGTGACCTCGTCGGAGGTCTCGGCAAGCGCACGCTCCTGGGCATGCTGCCGGCACTGCGTGAACGCCTCGAACCCGACTTCGTCGTCGTCAACGGCGAGAACGCCGCCGGCGGGCTCGGCATCACCCCGAAGATCGCCGACCAGCTGTTCAACGCCGGCGTCGACGTGATCACGCTCGGCAACCACACCTACCGCCAGCGCGAGATCTACGCGTACCTGGACGCTCGCAAGGAGATCCTGCGCCCCGCGAACTTCCTGCGCAGCCAGCCCGGCCACGGCTGGTGCGTGGTACAGCGCGGCGACGTGTCGCTCGGCGTGGTGTCCCTGTCGGGCAACCTGTTCATGGACGCGGGACGCCCCGTGTTCGCCGAGGCCGACGCCGCCGTGCACGCGCTGCGCGACCGGGCCGACCACATCCTCGTCGACATCCACGCCGAGGCGACCAGCGAGAAGATCGGGATGGGCTGGTACCTGGACGGGCGCGTCACCGCCGTCGTCGGGACCCACACTCACGTGCCCACCGCCGACGCGCGGATCCTGCCCGGCGGAACGGCCTACGTGACCGACGTCGGGATGACCGGACCGCGGGGCGGGGTGATCGGGGTCAAGCGCGAGCAGGCGATCGAGGCGATGGCCACCAAGATGCCTGTGCGCTTCGAAACCTCGACCGAGGACCCCTGGCTCAACGCGGTCCTGATCACGACGGGCGAGGAGCCTCGGCGCGCCGTGGCCATCCGGCAGCTGCTGGAGCCGGGCGAGGGGATCAGCTGAGCACTGCAGCGAGGCGCCTTCCCCAGCCGAATCCGGACCCTGGCTCAGGCGCCGTCACGGCGAGGCGATGTGGATCCGGAGCGGCGCGGACTCATCCTCGGGGTCGGCGCCCATCGACTCCGCGGCGGGCTCCTCACGATCCGGGTGGCTGGCCACGAGCGCCACAAGCGCCATCGGCAGGAACCAGACGATGTAGGGATACAGCCAGTAGTTGAGGGTGAGCTGGAGCGCGATGAGGATGCCGGCGCCCAGGGCGGCCACGTCGACGACGGTCCGGCGCGAGGGCACGAACGCGGCGGCGGCGGCCAGCGCGACCACCGCGCCCTGGAGCAGGCTCTGGAGCCAGCCCAGGCCGCCCCACAGCCCCCACACCGAGAATGGCGTGGTGCGGTCTGACTGATACAGGATCGAGTCGTGCCAGAACGCCGAGAGGTCGCTCTTGAGCAGGACGGGGAGCATCGTGACCACGGCGGCTACGGCGAAAGCCACCGCGAAGCCCACGACGTGGCGCTTGCGCAGCCGCTCCTCGGTGCCGCGCAACAGCAGCGGGGCCAATGCGAAGGGAGCGAACTTCGTCATCCCGGCCAGCCCGGCCATCAACCCGCGGCCCGGCGCGGTGCGGATCGCCACCAGCGCCCACACGAGCGCGGCTCCCACCAGGCTGTCATTGGTGTTGGCGTTCAGCGCGTAGAGCGTGAACGGGTAGGCGGCCCAGCAGTAGGCCAGTACGACGCCCAGCCGGTTGCCCCGCAGCTTTCGCCCGAGCACATACAGCCCGGCGACGCACAGGAGGTCGAAGAAGATGGCCGCGCCGTGGGCGGCGGGCAGGGTATCCCAGCCGCCGCTCCAGCCGAAGATGAGCCGGAACGGGACGTAGAGCATGTAGCTGACCGGGCCGTAGGTGTCGCCGTACATGTTGTCCTTCGGCCAGTGGCCATAGAGGGCGACGTTGTGGATGAGCTTGTCGGCGCCGATCACGCCCGAGTAGCCGACATCGATGACGTTGGAGTTCAGGATGTTCAGCCCGATCCGGAAGGCCATGAGGAAGACGGTGCCGACCGCCAGCCACGAGGTCGACACCAGGGTGCTCAGCGGCCGCTTCGGGACGCCGCGGCCGTTGGCCAGGAAGAAGAGGCGCAACATCAGGTAGATGAGCGGCGGGTAGACGAGCGGCACCGAGAGCCCGATCACCGCGTGGTTGAAGAACGCCAGCGAGACCGAGAGGCTGACCAGCACCAGCAGGTCCAGGTGCCAGAGCCCCGGTCTGCGCCAGCCGGACGACGTGCCCTCGGCGCCGTCAGACGAGACCGGACGCCGATTGCGCCGGAAGGGCGCGGGGATGAACGGCGCCACGAACAGGATGCAGAGCGGAATCCAGATGTACCAGGCGTTGACGCGGCGACCGAACGCCCCCGGGTAGCCGCGGGCCATCGTCCACGCGACCTGGAAGCCGGTCCACGCCTGGGTTACCGCACCGGTGTTGTCGTCGACGTAGACCTGGAGCAGCTCGCGCTGGGGCGTGGTGTCGGAGAACCAGCTCACCTGCCAGGTCGGGAAGCCCTTGGTGTACTCGTAGGCGATGGCCTTGGGGTGCCTGCGCAGCTCGGCCTTCACGCGGGGGTCGGCGGCGGCCCGCCGCAGCACGCGGGTGGCCGTGAGGCGATAGCCGCTGGGAGGAACGTTCGGATCGGTGACGAGCACCGGGGATCCGGAGGCGGCCACGGTCTTGGTGACGGTCTTGGTCACCGTGGTCATCGCCACCTTCGTCGACGCGCCGGACGAGGCCGCAGGACCGGGCAGCCCGGTGATCCCGCTCCCGCTGGTGGCGGCGCCCGCCCCCGCGGACGTTGCGGCCCCCGCCACCCCTGGCGTCGCCAGCGCCAGCGCGGTCAGCAAGGCCGGGATGACGATCAGCCGGCCCAGATGGTTGATCCCACGACCCCGCGTGCCGGTGGGGTGGTGGCGGAACATGATGGGCGAGTCGGACCGGCTCCGGCCTACCGGGGGTCTACGCCTTGAAGCTCCATAGCTTCTGCCCCACGAAGGACAGGGGCGTGGCAGCGACGATCGAGATCGCCTGGGCGACCACCTTCGGGAACCCGGCGCCGTCGACGAGGGAGACCAGCACGACATAGCTGAAGCCGAATGCCACCAGCGAGATGGCGAAGAACTTGACCGCCTGCTCGACGGGATGGGCCTCGCGCTGGCTGCGGAAGGTCCAATGCCGGTTCCACCAGAAGTTGTTGAGGACCGAGACCGCGAATGCTGCCACGGCGGCGAGCTTGTAGTTGATGACGATCAGGTGCACGCACACCGCGAACACAGCCAGGTTGACGACGTAGCCGCTGGCGCCGACGGCGGCGAACCGGGTCAGCTGGAGCCAGTTGTGAGGCTTGCGCACCCCGTGCCGGACGCGGTGGCGGAACGCCAGCTCAACGGCCGTGGTCAGCTCTTCGGGCATCGGGTGAATGTAGCCATCGATTGTTGAGTCTCGATAAGAGTCCGGCCGGGCTGTCGCCGAGCTGGTCGCCGCGGGCATCCGATCGTAGATGGAATCAGTCATCCACACCGAAGTGTGCCCGGATCATCGGTGCGATGTCGCGCAGCGACCACTGCTCACGCGCGGCCCGGGAATCCATCCCCGCCCGCTCCCCGGTGCCGCACCACAGCAGTGCTCCCAGCGAATCGGTGCGGTGCAGCGACCCGTGCGAGCCGCCACCGACGTGGTCTGACCCGCCCCAGTCGACGAACTCGTAGCCTGGCGCCGCCGACAGCAGGATGTCCCCGGCGGTGGGGCAGTTCAGGGCCGACCACACGCGCGCCAGAGCGTCGGGGTACTCGGTGGAGTAAAAGCGCCCATCCTGGACCTCGGCCCGCAGGACGCCGAGCTCACCCTCCACGCTCCAGGTCTCACCCCGAGCGTCGGACAACTCGCCCCCGCGAGTGAAATGCAGCTCGCCGCGACGGCCGCGGATGATCGCCTCGCCGTCGTGGCGCCACATCACCAGGTCCACGCCCTCCAGCTCGGTGGCGACGTCGCGCGCGCGGGCGCACATGTCGGGCGCCTGATCGGGATCAAGCGCGTAGATCATGGCCGAGCGCTGCGCCGGACTGAGCGCCAGGTCGCCACCGGTCGTGCGAGCGCTGGGGCGCGCCACCTCGAAGTCCTCAAAGGCGAGATCGAGGCGGATGCGCTCCTCCACCGGCGCCTGGGAGTGATCAGAGCAGATGATCACCGCGTACTGCTCCAGGAACTCGTCGGGTCCGCCCGCCGCGTGCATCAGGCGCTCGATCTGCCGGTCGGCCGCCGCCAGCGACGTCACCTGGGCATGCGGCCCGTTGCGGTGCGAGTAGGCGTCGTTGTCAGGCAGCGAATAGAGCAGGAAGTCGAACAGGTCGTTCTCCACCAGGTAGGAGCCGACGCATCCCGTGTGCTGGTCACGTGCCCCGGGGAGCCCGAGCTGGCCGCGGCAGCCGGTCCGCCGCGAGGCGTACAGGTCGGCGTAGAACAGCTCCTGTGGCCCCTCGATCGTGCGGCGAAAGAACGTGGAGGTGGCGATCCGGGCCAGCGCGGACTCGTTGGAGACCTCGTGCTCGTGGCGGCCGCGGTAGATGAGATAGGTGGTCCCGGCAGTGCGCACCTGCGCGTCGTCGAGCGACTCGAACACCGTCTCGACGTCGTGGGAGAGGTGCTCGGCGTTCATCCGGTAGACGGTGTCGGTGAGCGAGCGCAGCACGCCGAACTGCCGCGACGCCGAGAAACTCGAGCCGTACTCGACATAGCGGCTCTCCTCGCGGTGGTACCAGTTCATGCTGGGGATCTCGTGGCGGTCGGGTCCGACGCCGGTGGTGATCGTGGCCGCGCACACCGGGGTCACCGACGGGAAGGCGGCCACGCAGTCGCCGACGTAGACCCCCTGCTCCTGGATGCGAGCCATCGCCGGCGCGTGGCCGGAGGCGATGACGCGCTCGAGCATCGCGGGCTTCATCGCGTCGACGACGACGAGCACGAGCTTCTTGGGCGCGGTGGCCATGTCGTCTAACGGCGCGCTAGCGGAGGATTCGCAGGCCTGCGTACTTCTGCTCGCTGCGGCGACGGCCGGCGTAGAGCAGCCAGATGAGCAGCGCCAGCACCACCACGCCCACCGGAGGCAGCAGCACCGTCAGCACCGCGGCCAGGAGCGCACCGGACTCCGAGAACAGGGGCACCATCGCGACCGTCTGGTCGTCCAGGCGCGCCCGCACGCGCTCCAGGAGGGGACGCGTGGCCATCAGACCGATCCCGCCGCAGATCACGCCGGCGATGAGTCCCGGCCACACCGCGTGGTGACCCTGGGCCAGCGCGCCGGCGAAGAGCAGCGCTCCGAGGATCAGGCTCACCGCGGCCAGGCTCAGCGTGACGAGCCGCCCCTCGAGCATCTCGCGGGTGGCTTGGCGCTCGGTGACCCCCAGTAGGGCCACACCGATGACCATGACCAGCAGGAATGGCGCCTGCTGCAGGAAAGAGAACGAAGAGTGGGCGAAGTCGATCTGAGCGTCGGCGGCGCCGAGGGCGCCCACGGCGAGCGCCGGCAGGAACGGTCGAATCCCCACCGCCGCGGCGACGCCGATCCCCTGGAAGATGTCGAAGACGAGGTGCACCGTGCTGTACCGTGACCGTGGTGACGATAGACGAGAGGGCAGCGTGAGCCCGGGCGGGCTCGATCGCGACCCAGAGGCTGCTCTAGGCGGGCGGGACCGGTCCGAAGGGCGGGATCAAGACCACACCGCGCCGCGCCGCAGGTCGGCCGCTCGGGATATCCAGCGCTACGCGGCGCTGTTCGCGCAGCGGACGAAGGTGATGCGCTCCTCAGCGATGCGCGACCTGATGGCGCTGACCGAGCGTGAGGACGTGATCTCGCTCGCCGGCGGCCTGCCGGACACCTCGACCTTCCCGGCCGACTCCTACGCGGCACTCATGAACACCATCGCGAGCGACTCGTGCGCCCGGGCGCTCCAGTACGGCCCGACGGAGGGCTTTGCCCGCGTCAAGGACTGCATCGCCCGGGTCATGGCGGCCGAAGCCATGGAGGTCGACACCGACGAGCTGCTGGTGACCAGCGGCGGGCAGCAGGTCATCGACCTGGTCTGTAAGACGCTGCTCGATCCCGGCGATGTCGTCGTCGCCGAGGCCCCCACCTACCCGGGGGCGATCCCCACCTTCTGCTCCTACCAGGCCGAGGTTGTCCAGGTGCGCATGGATCGCGACGGGATGCGCGTCGACGAGCTCGAGGCGACGCTCGACGAGCTGGAGCGCACCGGCCGGCGGCCCAAATTCATCTACACCGTTCCCAACTTCCACAACCCGGCCGGCGTGACGATGTCGCTGGAACGCCGGCGCGAGCTGGTGCGGATCGCCGGCGAGCGGGAGCTGATCGTCCTGGAGGACAACCCGTACGGGCTGCTGCGCTACGAGGGCGAGTCGCTGCCGCCGCTGCACTCACTCGACGACGAGTTCGTGATCTACGCCAGCACGTTCTCCAAGATCCTGTCGCCGGGCGTGCGCCTGGGCTGGGCGGCGGCCCCGGCGCCGATCCTGGCCAAGATGCAGATCGGCAAGCAGGGCTCGGACCTGTGCTCGTCGTCGATCTCCCAGTACTTCGTCACCGCCTACTTCGACGCTGGGCCGTGGGACGACTACGTCCGCTCGCTGCTGGAGATCTACCGGCGGCGGCGCGACGTGATGCTCGACGCGCTCGCCGAACATTTCCCGCGCGAGGCGGAGTGGACCCACCCTCGGGGCGGCCTGTTCATCTGGGCCACCATGCCCGACTACATCGACACCACCGACCTGCTCGCACGGGCGCTGCGCGAGCACGTCGCCTTCGTGCCCGGCCGGGCGGCGTTCGTCGATGGCCGCGGCGGGTCGGCGATGCGCCTGAACTTCTCCGGCGTGGACGAGAACTCCATCCGCGAGGGCGTCCGCCGCATCGGCGAGGTCGTGCGCGAACAGGTCGCGATGTACGGCACGCTCACGGGCGCCCAGCCGGCGCAGCCGCCACGCGAGGAGAGCGGGGCCCGGGCCGGTGAACCCATCCCCACCCGCCCCACGGCCCGGATCGCGCAGGATCGGGACCGAGGGGCGGACACGGAGCTGGCCAAGGTGCTCCCCATGCCCGTCACGCACAAGCGCGCGGGGTAGTGCGAGTCGCCGTCCTCAAGGGCGGGCGCTCCCTGGAGCGCCAGGTGTCGCTCCGCTCCGGGGCCCGCGTGCAAGACGCGCTCGAGCGCCTCGGGCATGAGGCGATCCCCATCGACGTGGGGTCCGACCTCGTTGCCCAGCTCACCGCGCACCGACCCGACGTCGCCTTCGTCGCCCTGCACGGATCCGACGGCGAGGACGGGACCGTCCAAGAGCTCCTGGAGGTGGTCGGCATCCCCCATACGGGGTCGGGGATCTCGGCCTGCATTCGCGCCTCGGACAAGGTGCTGGCCAAGCACGCGATGCGCGACCAGGGGATCCCCACACCGGATTTCTACGCCTTCAACGAGACCGCCCTCGGCGCCCTGGGAGCCGCTCAGGCGCTGCCCGCGATCGAGGACCGCCTGGAATTCCCGATCGTGGTCAAGCCGGCGCGCCAGGGGTCGGCATTGGGGATCAAGTTCGCGCGCAGCGCCGCAGACGTCCCCACGGCCCTCGTCGCCGCCTTCTCCTATGACCGCAAGGTCCTGCTCGAGCGCTACGTCGAGGGCCGGGAGCTGGCGGTCTCGATCATCGAGGACACCGACCCCGGCCGGGCGCCGGTTGCGCTGCCGATCGTCGAGGCGGTGCCCGAGCAGGAGGACTTCTACAACTTCGAGGCCCGCTACGAGATCGGCCGGACCCGCTTCGTCTGCCCCGCCCAGATCGACGAGACCGTCGCGGCACGCGCAGGGGAGATCGCGCTCGAGACGTACGGGCTGCTCGGGTGCGCCGGTTTCGCCCGGGTCGACCTCATGCTCGAGAGCTCGACGAGCGAGCTGTACGTGCTCGAGCTCAACCCGATCCCTGGGCTCACCGAGACCAGCCTTCTTCCCCTGGCCGCCGAGGCGGCCGGAATCTCGTTCGACGAGCTGGTCGAGCGGGTGCTGGCCGCGGTGGTCGTTCCCGCCTGAGAGAGGTCGGAGCCCCTACTCGTCGGAGGCGAAGTCCTCCGGAGTCACCTTGTCCAGGAAGTCCTTGAACTTCTCGACGACCTCTTCGGTGTCCTCGACCTCGTGCTCGAACTCGATCGCGGACTCCGTGATGACCTCATCGGCGGCGAAGATGGGAGCGCCGGAGCGGACGGCGAGGGCCAGGGCATCTGAGGGGCGGGAGTCGATCTCCAGGTCGCGGCCGTTGGCACGCAGGGAGATCGAGGCGTAGAAGGTGTTCTCGCGCAGCTCGGTGACCGAGACGCGGGTGCACTCGACCTCCAGCTCCCCGAGCATGTCGGACAGGAGGTCGTGCGTCATCGGACGAGGCGTCGAGGCGCCCTGGAGCTTCATCAGGATGGCCGCCGCCTCTGGATGACCGATCCAGATCGGCAGGAACTTGTTGCTCTCGACGGTCTTGAGCAGCACGATCGGTTGTTTGCCGACCATGTCGAAGCTCACGCCGTAGATCACCATTTCCTGCAAAGCGTCGCTCCTCGTCGGGTCGGCTCAGTATAGGCGTCCACCCAATCGCTCCCTCCGGCTACCCCTTCGCCGTCGCGGCCACGCTCCCCTGCCGTCAACCGCCCATCGCCGGGGCGGCATGAGGTGGTCCGGCGGCTGCGGGGTACCGCGAGCGCCCGATGCTCACCCCCAGGCGCGGGCAGAGATCTCCGACCACGAACGGCCTGGCGATCGAGGCGCCAGATGCGCGCCGACGGCCATAGCTGGGTTACCGGTAGCGTTCACCAATCCCCATGGGCCGCTGGGCCCGCGTCCAGGATTCTGGGCGCGCACACCACTGCGCAAAGGACGATCGTGAGCACTTCACAGACTTCCGGCCTGGTCACCGATCTGGCCGGCCTCCAGGATCTCGTCGGCAAGCACGCCGGCTACACCGCGTGGCGCGAGATGGACCAGGACCGCGTCAACCAGTTCGCCGATGCCACCGACGATCACCAGTACATCCACGTCGATCCTGAGCGCGCCAAGGAGTCTCCGTTCGGCGGCACGATCGCGCACGGTTTCCTCACGCTGTCGCTGGTGGCCCCGATCTCAGTGGAGCTCGTCACCGTCAGCGACGCCAAGACCGGCGTCAACTACGGCCTGGATCGCGTCCGCTTCCCCGCGCCCCTGCCCGTGGGGGCTCAGTGGCGGGGCGGCGCCGAGGTCATGGAGGTCTCCGACGTCCCCGGCGGCAAGCAGATGAAGCTCAAGGTCACCATCGAGGTCAAGGGCTCTGAGAAGCCGGTGCTGGTGGCGGAGTCCCTGGTCCGCCTCTACGGCTGATCGCCATGGCCACTGCTGAGATCGACCTGACGAAGGTCGCCGCCATCGACGTGCACGTGCACGCCGAACGCAATCACGATGAGCCCCAGGACCCGGTGACGCTGGAGATCCTCGAGGCGGCCGGAAAGTACTTCGGGGGCCATCCCCCGCAGCCCAGCGCTCAGGAGGTCGCCGACTACTACCGCGAGCGCAACCTCATGGCGGTCATCTTCAATGTCGACGATGAGGCCGGCATGGGCCGCAAGCGCCTGGGGAACTCCGAGGTGCTCGAGGCCGCGCGCGCGAATCCCGACGTCCTCATCCCGTTCGGCTCGGTCGACCCCCACAAGGGCAAGCTGGCGGTGCGCGAGGCCACCGAGCTCATCGAGGCCGGGGTGCGCGGGTTCAAGTTCCACCCCAACACCCAGGCCTTCTGGCCCAACGACCCCGCGTGGTTCCCCTTGTATGACGTGATCGCCCAGGCGGGGCTGATCGCGCTGTTTCACTCCGGGACGACGGGCATCGGCGCCGGCATGCCCGGGGGCGGGGGCGTGCGCCTGAAGTACTCCAACCCGATGGCCGTCGACGACGTGGCGGCGGAGTTCCCGGGGCTGGACATCATCCTCGCTCACCCGTCGTTCCCGTGGCAGGAGGAGGCCCTGGCCATCTCCGTCCACAAGCCCAACGTCTACATCGATCTGAGCGGGTGGTCGCCCAAGTACTTCCCCGAGATCCTCGTGCAGTACATCAACACCCGGCTGCGGGACAAGATGCTCTTCGGCTCGGACTTCCCGCTGATCACGCCGGACCGGTGGCTGTCTGACTTCGAGAAGCTCCCGATCAAGGATGAGGTGCGCCCGAAGGTCCTGAAGGAGAACGCGGTGCGGCTGCTGAGACTGGGCGGGTAGCGAGCGGCTCGCGCGATGCGCGATACGTGACGAATCCGGATGTGCGCTTTCCGATTTCCCCCCCGAATGCACGTGGGGGCGCATTGTGCGCCAAATCAGGATCGGCTCGGCGGACCGGCGCAAGGAAACCGGAGCTTAAAGTGAGAGCGCCCCGGTACCGGCGGGATATGAGGCCGGACTCGGGGCGCGCTCGAGGGAGGAGAGGTACTGCGCTCAGGATGATGAGGTATCGCGCTCTAGAAGTCCAAGACGAGTATTCGTGATGATTTATAATCTGACCTTATGGAACTGCGCCAGCTCCGCTACCTGGTGGCGCTCGCCGAGGAGCTCAACTTCACGCGGGCCGCGGAACGCGAGCACGTGGCGCAGCCCGCGCTGTCGCAGCAGATCCGCCGGCTGGAGGACGAGGTGGGCCTGGCGCTGGTGGAGCGGACCACCCGCCACGTAGCGCTGACCGATGCCGGCGCGGTCCTCGTCGGCCGGGCGCGGCGGGTGCTGGCCGAGCTGGAGGCCGCCGGCACGGAGCTTCAGGCGTTACGCGGGATGGACACCGGCCACGTCACCATCGGCGCCATGCACACGATGGGGCCGATCGACCTCTCGCTCCCCCTGGCCCTGTTTCACGACCTGCACCCCGGCGTCGGTCTCACCGTGCGCGAGCAGTCCAGCGAGGAGATGGCCGAGATGCTGCGTATCGACGAGCTCGACCTGGCGTTCCTGTCGGTCACCGAGCGCGTCGAGGCCCACGGGCTGGGGCTGCATCAGCTCGTGTCTGAGGAGCTGGTGGTCCTGCTGCCCCTCGGCCACGCGCTCAGCGGCCGTCAGGAGGTGCGCATGGCCGAGTTGGCCGAGGAGCAGTTCATCAGCTTCCGGACCGGGGCCCGGCTGCGCGAGCTGTTGTTCGCCGCCGGCCGCGAGGCGGGCTTTGAGCCGCGGGTCACGCTCGAGTCAAACGAGAGCCAGCGGATCCGCCGGCTCGTCGCCCGCGCCCTGGGGGTGGCGATCCTGCCCCGCTCAGACGCCGAACGTCCCGGCGCCGAGGTGGCGGTGGCGCGGCTGGTGGCGCCACCGCTGCGCCGGGACATCACCCTGGCCTGGCGGGAGGGCCGCCGCCTGGCGCCTGCCGCCCGCGCGTTCCTGGACCTGGCCCGGGAGACCTTCGCCGACCCTGACGGCGAGGACGACAGCGCCATGGACCGGTTGTACTTCTGAGATCATGTTCCGCCGGAGCCGGGTACGATTTGGTGACCGGTCTGGCACGCCTGACATAGCGAAGCTGGTGAACGGCGCCCGGTCGACCCCCATGTGGGGGGCCTGATTTGTGCCCCTTCGCACAAGTTAGCGCCATTCTTAGGCTGTCAACACGTCTGATTGAAGGTTTGCCTGCGTAATTGAGGCGCAGGCGGGAAACATGGGTCTGTGGGCGAATAGCGCCCCAGGCCCCCGTTCTTTCCCGACCGCGGGCCGTGAATCCTTAGTTCGACAATCGTCGAACAAGTTGTTATCATTAGCGCTGTAGAAAACCCATGCGAGACACGGAGATTGTTCTGACCAGCTTTGATACCGATACTCGCGAGACCCCCACACAGGGTCGAAGCGAGCATCACGACACCAACCAACGCGCACGCGCGCGCGGGCGCGGCGAGCACGGCTCCGCCGCGGCTGCGCCGTCGCCCCGCCGTCAGCCTCGGCGACGTGCGGCACGGCCCACCGAGCGCCGTCAAACAGCAGCTGAGGCGCGCCTGACCGCCGGCGTCGGCACGGGCGCCATGACCGAGAACTCGCTTGATCTCTTCCTGCGTTCCGCGCGGCAGCACCCGCTGCTCACGGCCGACGAGGAGATCGAGCTGGCCAAGCGCATCGAGCGCGGAGACCTCACCGCCAAGGAGAAGATGATCAACTCCAACCTGCGGCTCGTCGTCTCCCAGGCTCGCCGGTACCAGGGCCACGGCCTGCCGATGGAGGACCTGGTGCAGGAGGGCATGCTGGGCCTGATTCGTGCCGTCGAGAAGTTCGACTGGCGGCGCGGATTCAAGTTCTCGACCTACGGCACCCTGTGGATCCGCCAGGCGCTCCAGCGCGGTCTGCAGAACCACGGCCGCACCATCCGCCTGCCTGTGCACGTCGCGCAGCGCCAGACCAAGGTGCGCAAGGTGGAGTCCGAGCTCAGCACCAAGCTGGGCCGGGAGCCCACCGACGAGGAGATTGCGGCCGAGGCCAAGCTCGATGTGGAAGAGGTCGCCGAGTTGCGCGAGCTCACGCGGGGCCTCACCAGCCTCGATCAGCCCGTTGGCGAGGACGGCGAGACCGCCTTCGGCGATCTGCTCGCCTCCGACCGTCCCGAGCCCACCGAAGAGGTGGAGTCGGCCGAGCGTCAGGAGCTGATCTCAGGCGCGGTGGCGCAGCTGCCCGAACCGGAGCGCAACGTCATCCGGCTGCGGTTCGGCCTGGCCGGTGCGGAGGCCCTCAACCTCCGCCAGACCGGGATCGAGCTGGGCATCCCGCTCTCCAAGGCCCGCGAGCTGGAGGCCCAGGGCCTCAGCCGTCTGGCCATGAGCAATGCGCTCGAGGAGCTGCGGCGCGCCGCCTGAAGAGATTGACGTCGAGAGCCCCGGTTGCCGACAGGCGCCGGGGCTCTTGTCGTTTAAGGGCCGGCCGGGTCATCAGGCCCGTGCGGGTCATCGCCCGGCAGGGCTCCGGCCCGGTCCAGGGCGTTGATGGCCGCGGTCCCCGCCGAGCGGGTCGAGAGATCGTCGGGGTCGGGCCGCAGGCGGGCCGAGTAGATCGACGGCGCCCCGAGGCGCCGCGCGATCACGGTGGCCTCGGTGACCGCGATCAGGGTCGGGGCCATGAGGGAGTCGAAGTTGCGAGTGAGCTCCAGCACGAGAACGACGCCTGAGAGCGGGCCCTGCATCGCAGCGGCGAGAAAAGCGCCGCCCCCGATGATCGCGTAGCTGCCCAGGGGCGCCCCATGCCAGACGTGACCCCACACGGTGCCGAGCACGCCGGAAAGCAGGACACCGACGGTCAGCGACGGCGTGAACAGGCCGCCGGGGCAGCCCGCGCCCAGGCACGCGGCGGTGGCGAGCGGCTTGAGCACGAACAGGACGCACAGCAACCCGAACGAGAGGCCGCCGAGGGCCTCGAGCTGGACCACGCCCTTGCCGTTGCCCAGCAGCTGCGGGTATTGGATCGAGACCAGGCCGAGGGCGGGCAGGACCACGAACGGCAGTGCGTAGCGCCACCGCCGGTCGCGGGGGCGGTGCGCACCCGCCCACGCGATGATCCTCACCCACGCGATGGCGACGACGCCGATGATCGGTCCAGCCAGCAGCGCCCACACGATCTGCTGCGGACGAACCGGATAGCTGGGCAGCTCGTAGGTGGGACCGGTGCCCAGGGCGATCCAGGCGATGACCGTCGCGATCACCGAGGTCGCCAGCGCCGGCAGCACCAGGGGCAGCGACAGCGTTCCCAACAGGACCTCGAGCGCGAACAGGGTGCCACCCAGGGGCACGTTGTAGACGGCGGCAAAGCCGGCACCGGCGCCCGAGGCCACGAGCAGGCGCCGCTGCCAGGTCGGGAGCGCCCCCCAGTCAGACAGCCAGCTCGCGCCGGCGGCGCCGAGGAGCTGGGGAGCGCCCTCGCGCCCCAGTGACACGCCCAGGCCCACGGTGACGATCGAGAGCACCGCACGACCCACGCTGGGAATGACGGCCATGCGCGCTCCGCGCAGCCAGACCGCCTCGGAGACCTCGACGCCGCCGGAGACGGGGAGGCGGCCGAGGAGAAACATCCCGCCGGCGACGACGACGGCCGCCACCGTCAGGGAGGCGACACGGCGCCACGGGGCCGCCGCGGACACACCGTCGAGAAACGGGCCGCTGCGGTAGCCGTAGGCGAGGTGCTCGACGAGATGCAGCAGACCCACGAGCGCCGCCGCCCCGGCGCCGGTGACGACCCCCAGGACCACCACGATCCCCCAGAACCGCGGGGTGTAGCTGGCCACGATCCCGCGGCCGGCGACGTTGGCCTGGGGCGAGAACCAGGTGCGGGCTCGGGCCCGGCGCGTGTCGGGCGGCTGCGGCGCCGCCGTCCTGGTCGCGCCGTATTCCACGCCGCAAGCGTGGCAGGTTTGGCGCGCGCCGGGCACCTCGCAGGGCGGCCTCGAAGCGTGCGCGATCATCGCGCGGCGCCGGCCTGGCCCCACTGCCATACGCTAGGCTTGGCGCGTGTCCTCGCTCCGCTACCGGCGCGTCGTCGTCAAGCTCAGCGGGCGTGCATTTGCGGGAGATGCGGCCTTCGGCCTCGACTCACAGGCGATCGAGTATGTCGCCGATCAGTTGATCGCCGCGCGCGCGCTCGGCGTCGAGGAGGCCGTGGTCGTCGGCGGCGGGAACTTCTTCCGTGGCAACGTCGCTGAGGAGTGGGGCATCGAGCGGGCCGAGGCCGACAACATCGGCATGCTCGGCACCGTCATGAACGGCATCCTGCTGCGCGGGGTGCTCAAGCACCGTGGCCTGGATGACGTGCGTCTGATGACCGCGCTGCCGATGCACTCCATGGCCGAGCCGTTCATCCGCCTGCGCGCCCTCTCGCACCTGGAGCGCGAGCGGCTGGTGCTGCTGGCCTGCGGCATCGGCCAGCCCTACGTCACCACCGACTACCCGGCGGTGCAGCGCGCCGTGGAGCTGCGCGCCGACGCGATCCTGCTGGCCAAGCACGGCACCGACGGGATCTACGATCGCGACCCGCGCAAGGAGCCGGGCGCGCACCGCTACGACACGCTGGGCTACAGCGACGTGCTCGAGCGTGACCTGCGGGTCATGGATCAGCAGGCGATCGTGCTCGCCCGCGATCACGCGCTGCCGCTGCACGTGTTCGACTTCGACGAGCGCGACGCGATCTCCGCGATCTGTCAGGGCGAGAACCGCGGCACCTACATCTCACCGGCGACGACGCTGATCAAGTCGGCGGTCGCGCCCGTCGGCTGAGCGACCCTGCTGCTCCGGCCGCGGGTCGCACG
>JBAQGP010000672.1:0-18493 GCA_049287845.1 Solirubrobacteraceae bacterium
GCGGGCTGTCAAACCCTCAGATCGCCTCGCGACTGTTCATCTCGCGCGCGACGGTCAAGATGCACCTCTCCAACGTCTACGCCAAGCTCCACGTCGCCAACCGGACCGAGTTGGCCGGCGCCACTGCGAAGGAGAACGCCGCTTCCGGACTCCCCGGTGACTGAGCGCAGCTCACGCGACTGTCAAAACACTGGCGGGGTGGCCGTGGTTCTGCACGGATCAGCGCAGACGCTTGGCGTGCTCAAGCCTAGGGGTGGTGGCGCGAGCAGCACCACCGGTTAGGACGCGCTCGGCCGCGGCGATCAAGGCACCGCACCGGTAGCAACCTGCCGGCTGGCCTCGTTGCCGCGGGGGTTGCGTTCGTGCCGGACCACCTCAGTGGGTGACCAGGAGGATGTCTGCCGGCTGTTCGCCCTCACCGCGGATGACGTTGTGTTCTGTCTCGGCGTTAGCTCAGCCAACGAGTGGAGACTACGCAGTCGCCCGCTGGACGATGGGCTTCTCGTGCGCCTTTCGTAAAGCCAGTCTGAGCCGACGGACGCAGGCGGCTTGGCCTGGAACACGACGTGGATGCTCGCCTAAGAGGAGGAGCGCGGGCACGACGAGTGGCAACGCCTGCGCGGATCTGTTACCCGGGACGGGAACCGACCGGAACGCGTCGATGTACGCGAGCGGCCCGAGGCAATCGCGACGCGACCCGGGTGGGCGTCGGTCTGAGCGGCCAGCGCGCGACGATCCTGACCATCCGATTCATCGGGGGCGGCGACATCTCGCCCCCGGCTCGACAGCTCCCTTGGTCTCCGAGGCGGCACCCTCGCCGAGGCTGGAAGTGTCCGCAGGGTCCCGCACCGATTGTGTTTGCATCTCGGGCACGGTGGCGCCGACACCGGTGTTGAGATCCGGATCGGCTGCTGGGTCACACCCTCCGACTGCAGGCCGCGGTGGGCGGATACACGCGCAGAGCAGCCTCGTCAACCTTCTGGATGGCCGTGGCGGTGACGACGTTGGCAGGACTGGCCATTACCTCACCCCGCCACGCAGCGAACCTACGGCCGCCATCGCATATTAAGTAGCCGGTTGGCCGTTGTTTCGTGCGGTCTCAGATGGTTGGCTGCCCCTCTGCACATCGAGTCAGAGGAGGAGCGCATGAGGCGCATAGGCCCGGCGGTCATGGCATGCGCGCTGGTGGCGCTGTCGGCGACCGCGCTTGCCGCCAGCGGCCGACAGCATCACGTAACCGACCACTTGATCGGGGCGCAGTTTCAGAAGCAGGGAAAAACGAGCACGTATGCGTTTGAGGTCCATGCGAGCGATGCCGGCACCGGAGCGGCCTACACGGTTGACACCTCGACGTCCTCGACGGGCGGGACGACCCACGGGGTCGCCTACTTTGCAAGCGGCTCGGTGCGGACCGCTGGGACCTATCGCATCGGCGCGGCGCGCTCGAATGGAGTGATCTCGGTCACGTTCACCGGCCGTGACACCGGCGGCACAGGAGCCTTCAAGGGGATCCACGGCACGTACCGCGGCACGGGCACTGACAACACGAAGACAAACGTCGCAACGCTGACGTTGAAGGGGACAGACACCTACTGAGCTGCCGGCGGATCTCGTCGAGCTGGACCGCGTGCTCGGCGATCCCGAGCTGATGATGTGGTGTTGGAGCGCTGGCGCCAGCGCCGCCAGGCGGCCGCGAGAGAGTTCTCCTGCCACGAAAGCACAGCAGCCCGGCTGAGTCCCGAGGCGGACGCGAGACAGTCGCTCTGCTCTGCGCGAAGGGACTCGCATCCGACCTCGACCTTCGCCGAGAGCGGGGGCCCGCGCCGGGGACGTAACGCCGCGGCGGTACCTATGCAGCGGCGACGCACGCTAGCGGGGGGTAGCCTTCGGCGGCCGCCGTCGCGCTTGGGTTGGGGAAAGCGAGCGTCAATCCCGGCGCCTGGTCGACACCTCCTTCGACGGGCCATGCGTGCTGCGCCGCACGGTCTCGCCGCGCAGCGACTGTCTCGATCGTTCGGCGGTCCCCGCGCCGGCATGTAGTCCCGCGCACGTTGACCTCGAGGACCTCGTCACCGGCCCAGCACAACCGCGCTCAGCCTCGGCGGTGTGCACGCACATGTGGCCTGGGTAAGCAAGGGTGATAACCGCCCGGCTTACCGTGCAGCGATTGGCGCCGGGAGATCCATCGCATACCGCAGCTCAATGATGAGGAGAATTGGTGTGACCGGTAAGAGCGACAGTCGCGTCGGATTGCTGGGGACTGGCCTGATGGGCACGGCGATGGCCCATCGCCTGCTGGACCAGGGTGTCTCGGTCATCGCTTGGGACCGACACCCCGAGCACGCCCAGGCACTCGCCGAGAGCGGGGCTGGAGTCGCCGGCTCGCCGGGCGAGGTGGTGAGCCGGGCACAGTTTGTGATCACGATGCTGCCCACCGCCGAGATCGTGCTCGCGGTGGTCGAGCCGCTGCTCGCCGAATGGCCTGAGGAGACGATCTGGCTTCAGATGAGCAGCGTCGGCGCGGCGGAGGCCGACCGACTGGTACAGGTCGCTGCGGATCACGGTGTAGTGCTGTTCGATGCGCCAGTCTCGGGGAGCACTCATCCGGCGGAGGAGGGCAAGCTGACAATCTTGGCTTCGGGACCCGACTCGGCTCGCGCGCGAGTTGAGCCGGTGTTCGGAGCGCTCGGCTCGAGGGTCCAGTGGGTTGGGGACGCGGGCATGGGCTCGCGCTTGAAGCTGGCAGCCAATCATTGGATGGTCGCGATGGTCGCCGGACTCGCCGAAACGATGCACCTGTGCGGGTTGATGGGACTGGAGCAGCAGCAGTTCGTGGCGCTGCTCGATGGAGGGCCGTTGGGTTCCTCCTACGGTCTGGAGAAGCTCGGCGAGATGCAGCGCCACGACTACCCGGCGGGCTTTCCAGTCCGTCTCGCGCTCAAGGACCTCAAGCTGGTGCGAGAGGTGGCGAAGGGCTCCGGAGTCGGGCTGCCTTTGCTCGATGCGGTCCTCGAGCGTGTCGGAGACGTCGAGAACCGCCATGGCGACGACGACCTCGCGGCGGTATACGAGCTAAAGCTCCCGCGCGTCGGGAGCTAGGTCGGCTGCCAGCTCTTGTGCGTCGCCTTCGGCCGTTCAGCTGGCCTCGCCGAGGTAGCTGAGCGCGGCGGTGGTGATCGCTTGGACTCCGGTTTCGAGTGTGGGATGGATGACGGGAGCGAACTTGGGGTTGTGGTTTGTGGGGATGTCGTCCGCGATGCGTCCGGCTTGTTCGGCCGTGTGGTAGGTGTCGGGGTCGGTGCCGCCGATGTACCAGAAGACTGAGGGAACGCGCCATTCAGTGCCGAACGAGCCGAAGTCCTCGCTGGCGGATACCGGTGCGGCGAGCTCGTTGACGCGGTCGTTGCCGAAATATCCGCGCAGCGCGTCGGCGACATGCCGGGTCTGATCTGGATCGTTGACGGTCAGCGGATAATGCTCGGTGTAGTCGATCCGTGGGGGCCTGGGCGCGCCCGAGGCTTCGGCCTCGGCATTGACGATCCGCTCGATCGCGCCCAGGACACGGGTTCGCACGGCTTCGTCGAAGGTCCTGACATTGATCTTCAGCAGCGCCTCGTCGGGAATCACGTTGTCCTTAGTGCCGGCCTGCAGCGCGCCCACGGTGACCACCGCAGCCTGGCTGGCGGCGACCTCGCGCGAAACGATGGTCTGCAGGCGCAACACCGTGGAGGCGGCCATCACCACGGGGTCGACGCTTGACTCGGGCATCGAGCCGTGCGCGCCGCGACCAAACAGTCGGATCTCGAGGCTGTCGGCGGCCGCCTGCGTGGTGCCGGGCCGGTAGCTCACCTCCCCGGATGAGCCGGGCATGACGTGCTGGCCGAGGATCACCTTTGGCTGAGGGAAGCGATCAAACAGGCCGTCGTCGATCATTGCCTGCGCGCCCTGTGCGGTCTCTTCGGCCGGCTGGAAGATTGCCAGCAGCGTGCCGTGCCACGCGCCCTGGCTCTGGGCGAGCAGCGTCGTGGCGCCGACCAGCCAGGTCACGTGCATGTCGTGACCGCACGCGTGCATGACCGGCGCCTCGTTGCCGTCGGCGTCGGTCGCGGTCGCGGTGCTGGCGTAGGGAAGGCCGGTGGCCTCCTTGACCGGGAGCGCGTCCATGTCGGCACGAAGCATCACCGTCGGACCCTCGCCGTTTCGCAGCACCCCGACCACGCCGGTATCCCCGACCCCCTCCGTCACCTCATAACCCGCCCTTCTCAGACGTTCGGCCGCCTTCGCTGCCGTGTTGTGCTCCTGCGTCGAGAGCTCGGGATGCTGGTGCACGTCGCGGTAGAGATCCTCCAGCTCGCCGCTGATCACATCCAGTCCGCCCAGCACGTCACCCGTCTTGGCTGTCTCGGTCATGCCGCTCCTTCACTCAGAGAATCCGGTCCTCCGGAGCCAGCCGGCACACAAGCCGACGCATCGAGCTTATACCCGCAACCGCTCTCGCCATCCCGCCAAAGACTGTTCGTACCACGTCGCCGTCGGGCCCATCTCGGGGGCTGAGAGACTGCACCGGTGATCGCTGGCTTTGACCCCAACCTGATCCTTGTGCTCAACCTCGCGGGCACGTTCGTCTTCGGGCTCAGCGGCGGCCTGGCAGGTGTCCGCGCTCGGCTGGACCTCCTCGGCGTCATCGTGCTGTCGTTCACCGTCGCACTCGCCGGCGGCATCATCCGTGATCTCCTGATCGGGATCCCACCGGCCACCTTCCGCGACGGACGCTACCTTGCGGCCGCCGCGGCGGCCGGCATCGTGAGCTTTATCGCCCGACCCTTACTTGAGCGTGTCGACCGCCCCCTGACCTTCTTTGACGCGATCGGACTTGGCCTGTTCTGCGTCACCGGCGCCAGCGCCGCCCTCGCCCACCACCTCGGGCCGGTTCAATCGATCATCCTCGGAGCGATCACCGGCGTTGGCGGGGGCATGGTCCGCGACCTGCTCCTGCGCCAGATCCCCAACATCCTCCGAACCGACCTCTACGCCGTGCCGGCACTGCTCGGCGCCACCGTCCTCGTCGTCGCGCACCGGGCGGGCGCCCGCAGCGCCCTGTTCCCGCTCCTGGCCACGGGTGTCTGCGTCGCCGTCAGGCTCATCGGCGTGCACTACGGGGTCGGGCTGCCGATCGCCCCCAGCGAGCGCAAAGCGGACCTGCCGCCAAGTTAGACACTCCCAAGTTGTGTTACGGCCCGCAACCCGAGCTGGCAACACAGGTCAGTCAAAGACGCCCCACACCGCAGCGGACACTATTGCCGCGCCGGTCGAAGATGTCGGGCGCGCTCGCAGCTGGGAAGAACGTCCTCTTGTAGACGATCAGGCTTCCTGCTCGCCGTGACCAGGGCTCCGCGTGCGGGCTCTCCGTTGGTCCTCGTGCGTAGGTGAGACTTGGGCGGCGTACTCGTGGTATTGGCGAAAACAAGGGAGGCTCCGGCCGTCTGATGGCGTCGGCGTAGTCCCTCATATGCCGGCGAAGCAGGGCGCGCAACGAGGCCAATCTAGGCTGACCCGCCCCTGCTCCCCCGGATTTCAGGTCTTCGGCATCGTCGCTGCGACGAGCAGATCGACCATATGGCGTGACCACTGATGGCGAGGAGCGGGTCAGGCGAGCGTGGCGATGAAGCCGTGCCGCCACGATGGGTAACGCAGACTCCATGCGAGGTGCTGCTTAGCCTTGGCGTTAGACGCGCCTCGTGAACGCAACGCTCCGTAGATTCCGTAGTCACTGCGTGGCGGCCCCGTCTCCGGCGGCGTTGGGGCGTCGAGGGCGCGCGCGTAGACGGGCAGCCAGTCGGCGATCGGTGCCGGCTCGTCGTCGACGATGTTGTAGATCCCGGGGTCGCCGTGCAGGACCGCCCGCATGGTCGCCGTGGCGGCATCGTAAACGTGGACGAACGACCAGTACGCTGACCCCCCGCCGGCGATCGGGAACTGCCGTCGGCGTACCAGCTCAGCGTCTGAGCCGTCCGGGGCGAATCTTGTGCCAGGCCCATAGAAGTTGCCGTAGCGAAGGACGACGCCCTCCGTACCGGCCGCCCCTAGCACGGTCGCCTCGAGCTCGATGATGGCATCGAAGATGTCACAAAACACGGTCGGCGCTCCGACGTAGAGCGGATCTTCCTCCGTCTTGATCCAGCTACCGACAGGCTTGTATGCCTGTGCGATGCTCTGCGCCACCACGCGGCGAGCGCCTGCCGCGACCGCCGCGGCGACCAGGTTACGAGTCCCGATCCGCCGCAGCCGGTTGGTCGCGCCAAACTCCTCCGCGAACCGGCGAGGATCGACCCGAGCCGGAATCGCAGTCAGCTCGTGCACGACGACATCGGGCTCCGCTCGGCCAACCGCAGCCTTCACGGCCCCAGGGTCCAGAGCATCCGCGACAACACCGTCCGCACCCATCGCGCGTACCGCAGCGATCTTGTGATCGTTGCGCGTCATCGCGATCACCTCATGACCATCAGCAACCAGCAACGGCACCAACTGCCGCCCGATCACCCCCGTCGCCCCGGCCACGAACACTCTCATCCGCCGGAACCTACATTGGAACCCGCCCGACCATCCACTTGCGACGTCGCTGACCACTGCTCTGCCCTCCCCGAGACCGCATTGCGCGGAAACCGGGGCGGGGCGCTGGCGGCTGGCCAGCCCGAGATCGAGCTAGGGCATGGTGTGCAGTCCGGCCGTGGCGGAGATCACCGGTGCGGGCCGCGCGTGGACCGTCTCGATGATCTCCAGCTGTCGATCCCTTGCAGATAGATCGACGTGACCCCGAGGTTGGCGTGTCCGAGTTGGCGCTGGATCACGACCAGCGGTACGCCTTCGTGCGCCATCTCGACCGCGTGGGCATGACGTAATTGATGGGGCGCGAACCGCCGCCGCACGCCTGCCCGGGCCGCGGTACGCGCCAGCTGCTTGCGGGCCGAGGACTGGTCCCAACCTCGACCGCAGGTTGCGCCGCGCATCACACACAACAGCGCACCCACGGGCAACTCGCGCCGGATCGCCAGCCATGTCTGCACCTGTGACCACGCCCAGCGATCCATCCCGACCTCGCGACGACGGCCACCCTTGCCGCGACGCACGAGCACCGCACCACGTGAGGCGTCGAGATCAGTCTCGGCCAGATCCAACGCCTCACCGATTCGCAGGCCCGCGCGCCACAAGATCACGATCAGCGCCCGCAGCCGAGCGCCGTCTGGGCCACTGCCGGCCTCGCGCATCACCGCGATAATCTCCTCGACCGTGGGCGGGTCCGCAGGATATTGCCGGCCCTTGTTCCTTGGAGCGCGACCCTCGTGAAAGCCGGGCGTCGTGACCGGGGACCGGCGATGACCTACCGCGTCATACAAGACGGATTGCATCTTCCCCTCCTAAAGAGCGGTGTGATTGGACCGGTCAATCCTCGATCGCGCGCCGCACCCGAGCATCGCCGGATGCAGGGCCCCGGCTGATACCTCGGGAAACGACCGACTGCGTATGCAGCGCCCGGCCGCGGCGGGCCGGCGCCGCCGGCGAGCTGATCCTCGTCGTCACGCCCACTCCTGGCCATCGGTATGTCGCCAAAGCGATAACGAAGCTTGTTGGCGGGACGAATCGAAAGCGATCGCGAGTCGGCGACAGCATGCTCGGTAGAAGCCGAAGCTTCGCGCACCTGGTAGAGCGCTCCGCCTGACAGCGCCCTTCTCGTTCAGCCCAAAGTAACCCCGGAGGCTTCGGTCAGCTGGATGCGTCCGGAGCAGGGCATCTCCGATGTCGAGTACCCAAGATGCGAGCAGCCGCACCTCCTCTACCGAAGCTCAAGGTCTCTCGACGAGTAACCCTTGGTGCTCCCGGGAGCCGTCTTCCTCGACGGCTTCATGCGCGTGAGCACGAACGTCGCGGGGTTCTCCTCGTCTGACGGGCCGAGTGCGTCGAACCAGTCGCCATGGGCAAAGTCGTTCCGCCGCGGGTGCGCTCGGCCTCTGGCGGGGCCTGCGTCTACCCGGCTGAGGCGACAACGAAGGGAGGGCAAAGAGCGCCGTACCAGCCCTCAAGTGGCCTCCTTTCAACCCGCGCCACTGGTCTGCTTTTCGTCCGGCCTTGACACCGTGCGGTTTAGGTCCGCTGAGCGGAGTCATTTTGTAACGCGATCGCCGTCGGGTTCGGGAGGAACGCCGCCGACGGCGATCCACACCCCGAAGCGCCGTGTTCCTGGTCGCCCTTTGAAGAACCCTCGACCTCCGTAAGCTCCGCAGCCAACCCGTGTCCTGCCAGGCTAGTCCGGACACCCATGGCCACTACCGCGGGACGCGGACGCGATGTTCCTTGAATATAAGCAGCGTGCGGGGGCCAGGCGCACCGGGTGCGGAGAGAACGCCCGTCCGACTCCCGTGCAAGGTCAGTTCATACCGCCCTGGTCCCAGCAAGCGATGGTTTATCCGGAAGTTCCAATGAATGAGCGAGCGTCCGCGTGGTTGCAGACCGAGACGTACCAGTCCGGCAAATACGAGCCGGCCGTCCCTAACGACCCGCATCACGCGCAGCGCGAGGACGCCAGGCTTCAGCAGTTGAGCGATGACAGTTGCCCCTCGCGACTCCGTTCCGTACACGCGCAGCCGGAAGAATCTGGGGCCAGGTAACAGGTAGGAGTAACGGTCGACTCGTCTTTCCGCGGACGAATCGCCCAGGCAGTCCTTCACCGTCACGTCCACCCGCCACGCGGGGTGCCGCGGCGCGACAGCTGTCGCCGTCCCGTCGCTAACGGTCGCGTCGGCTGCGTACCCGTCAAAGTACACCCGGCCGGATTGCCCGCCGGTACAGCCGTAGTCGAAACCCGAGCCCGTGATCGCAACCCGCGTGCCGATCGTCCCCGACCCCGGCGAAACCGAGCTAACCACCGGCTGAGCTGCAGCCGCGGCTGGGCCAGCTAACAGGGCGACGGGCGCTGGCAGTAGCGCAGCAATAAGGACAACAATTGAGCGGGCGCGCATCTGAAACTTCGTAGTAAACGCATCCGCGACGACTCAACTTGCACGCGTCGTGTGCGGCGAGACGCGCGAGGTGCTAGCTGGCAACACATCGCATCGAGTGTCCGGAGGGCGCGGGTCCGCAAGATCGGTTCCGCCTGCTGTCGGCGCCTACTCGGGAGGGCGACGAGGTAGAACGTGGCTCGCTCGTTCGCTCGCGTGATCACGCTGTCGCCGTTGCGCTCGCCAGTGTTGTCGCTCGCAATCCGCGGAAGCGTTCGCGACGGCCGTAGCCGGGCAAGCGGGCGGGGTCGCCCATCGCGCTTCCGGCGCTAACCCGTGTCGATCGGTCCGCATCGACTCAGGCGGCTCGTCATCGGCTCGTTACGAGCCCACGCCGGCCCGTTCCTATGGGGTGTTGGCCGCGTCGGTGCGGCCGCGGAACATGGGCATGCTTTGGGTTGGATCCCCGGGAGGGATGCGCGGATGACCGACCATGTGGTCGATCACCATGTTCTGGAAGCGGTGGAGTGGCTCCTCGAAGCGATAGCAGAGCCGTCCTCCGGGGAATGGCGTGGTGTCGAGGCCCTGCTGGACGCGCTGGACGATGTCGATGTCCTCGCGGTTGACGCGGTCCCAGAAAGCGGCGAGCTGATCGATCGCCACGCCCGTATCGGTGGGCTCGGCAGCA
Source organism: Solirubrobacteraceae bacterium (assembly GCA_049287845.1). Lineage (GTDB taxonomy): Bacteria > Actinomycetota > Thermoleophilia > Solirubrobacterales > Solirubrobacteraceae > Palsa-465. The sequence goes on from JBAQGP010000672.1 coordinate 9,682, forward strand.
TCTGGATGGATGAGCAGATAGGTCGTCTCGCGCGTCAACCGGGGGCCGACGGGTTGCGCGTGGATCAGGAAGACGTGGTTGGGCAGGATGTTGACCGCGACGTTCGGGAACACCCAGGCGAACCGGGCGCTTTGGGCGTTGGCGTCGCTGAGATCGCTGATCGGTGACAGGCCCGCCCCCCAGCCGCCGTTTTCGGTATCCGTGGCGATCGGAGTGGTGCAGAAACCCGAATACATGCCGGGTCCCTGCCACCGGTAATGCGCCTCGATTGGCGACACCTTGACCAGCCCGGGATGGACCCAGGGCAGGTGGTAGTACTCCATGAAGTTCTCGGCGACCAGCTTGTAGTTGGCGGCGATCTCGTAGTGCCCGATGCGAGCGATCCTCCAGTCGGAGAGCCGGTAGCCGGCGCTGCGGTCGGGCAGGTCTCCCAGGTAATCGGCGAGCGGAATCGGGTCGTCGGCGAGGTTGGCGAACACCAGCGGCCCCCACGACGCGACGGCGACGCGCAGCAGACCGTAGTCGCGGCGATCAAACGCGGCGCCCTCGCTCATGTCAAAGGCGGCCTGCTGATCCTCGGGGATGTGGGAGTCCTCGAACATCGGGGTCCCGATGCAGACGCCCTCGTAGTCATAGGCCCAGCTGTGGTACGGACAGCGGATCCACCGCCTGACCTTCGTCTCGTCCTCTCGCAGGAGCTGGGTGCCGCGGTGGCGGCACACGTTGTAGAAGGCCCTCAGCTCGCCGGCTCGCGTACGCACCACGAAGATCGACCGGCCGCCCACGTCGGCCACGAGCACATCCCCGGGCTCGCGCAGTTGGTCGATGCAGCCGACAGCGACCCAGCTCACGCCGAACACCTGCCGGCGCTCGAGCGCGAAGAACGTCTCTGAGGTGTACGCGTCCGGGATGAGCGTGCGGGCCACCGGCGCGGGACGGCGGGTGTCGGCGTATGTCTGTTCGTCGGTAAACGCGGTCGCGTCGTCAAACCACGCGGTGCTCATCTGTGGGCGCCCTCTACTGTCGTCCAGAGAGTGGTGGGGGCTGATCATTTTATTGACCGAGCCTACTTTTCACCTCGGGTCCTGTCAACGCCGCAAGCGCCGGCCGCGCCAGCCCGGCCGGTGAAGCCCGCGATCGCGGACCCGGCCCCTGACGTGGTCGTGCATGCCGCTAACATCGCGGCGCTTTGCCCCGACCTTCGGGCAGTCCCCTGTGAATCAGTCAGTCCAGAAGGCGATCACGCTTCTGCGCCAGGCGGCGGCGCACCCCACCGGCGCGAGCGTGTCCGCGCTCGCCCGTGACGCCGGCGTGCCGCGCGCGACGGCGCTGCGGCTGATCGAGACGATGGAGTCCGAGGGCCTGCTCGTCCGCACGCCGCAGCGCGATCGCGTCCTGCTCGGCCCTGAGCTCGTCCGCCTCGCCCGGCAGGTGGATATCGGAACCATCGTGCAGCAACTGGCCGCCTCGCACCTCGGCGCGCTCGCCGCGACTCTCCAGGAGACGGTGACTTTAAGCGTGATCGCCCAGGACGGCGACCTCGACGTCGTACAGCAGATCCCCGGACCCCAGCATCTCATCCCCCGATCGTGGCTTGGCCGCCGCTTCCCGCTCCACGCGAGCTCCAGCGGCAAACTGCTGCTCGCCGCCAGCGACCAGACACGACTCAGCCGGCTGCTGCCCCGACGACTACCACCGGTCACCCCGCACACCATCACCAGCCGGCGAGCGCTCAACCGCGAGCTCGACCTCACCCGCGCGCAGGGCTACGCAACCACCGTCGACGAGCTCGAGGAAGGACTAGCGGGGATCTCGGTCGGCATCTACGGCGCAGATCACGCGTTCCTGGGCGCAGTCAACGTCAGCGGCCTCAGCCAGCGCTTCGACCAGCCCGCCCGCGACCACGCCGTCGAGCAGACCCGCGCCGCCGTGCGTGAGATCGAGACCGGCCTGCGCACCGCCCCCCCTAGGTAACCATCGCGTCGCATTGCTCAAAGCGGCAGATCAGTCCCGCGCCCTTGGCCGGCCCAGCCGCTCTCGACGACTGCTTTCACGGTCGCGGCTGATCGCGCTGGGCCATCGCTTCGGCGACACTCCGATCGCGGGCTGGCCACCCCGCCACGAGGAGGAAGCGATCGTCCGATCCAGGTGGACGGACGCTCGACACTGGCGAAGGCGCAGTCGAGATTCTCGGCCGGTGGGATTTGCAGAGGCCCCTGGTGGTGGAGCCTCTGCTACCCGTCTATGTCGCCGAGACCGTCAGTGAACGGTCACGGTCCAGGTGTAGACCCATTTAGCGCTGACCGGCTGAGTGATTTTCGCGACGCTGTGTATGACGTGCGTGCCCTTCGCCAGCCCAGTGAGGATCAGCCCCCAACCGTAAGCAGCGGAGCGGCCCGACCGGTTGGTGCTGGTCACGAAGTTCCCTTTGGCGTTGTGGACTCGATAGACGCCCGTCGCGGCGACCAGCTTCGAAACATCGACAGAGCGGCCATCGATCGTCGTGGCCTGCGTCGGAGTACCCTGCCTGAACTCGTTGCGAGCGCACCGGGTTAGTTGTGAATTCGTGGTGCCGAACGTGAGATGGTCGCCGTGGAAGGTCGAGCACTCTGCACTCAGCTCGATGACATAGAGCGGCCGCCCGACATCCTCACTGCATGTGTAGCTGGTGGTAGCCGGCGCGATCGACTTGATTCCGAGGTATCCCACCTTCCGGCCGCGCACGGTCATCGTCTGACAGGCCTGGTAAGGCGGAGTATTGGCGAACTGCAGCTGCCATTCGCGCGCCAGCCAGTCCGCGTAGCCTGCGCCCGCGACCTTGCCACCTACCGGAACAACATGAGGCCCCGTGGTGGCAAGAGCGGCGCTGCCCACACCGAGCACGAGCGTCACGCCGATCACCGTGGTTACACCGGCAATCTGCCTCCTGCGGCGGCCGTAACGGGAAACAAAACGGATTTTCACCGTGCCCTCCTCGTCAGTCCCGACGCCCCCCGGCGCCCCACGACCCCGTCGGCACATAAACGTACTCCTCCCCGAGCAGGCGTCAACACACGGCGGCCGGCCGTAACTCGGCCATAACGGTTTGACGACTGGTCCGCGTCGCCGTTCGCCACCCGCCGGCCCGCGCACAAGGCCGGCGTTGGCGGCCGGGGGAGGTCGCTATGAGCGCGGGCGAGCGCCTCGCTGGCGCGAACCCAGGACTCTTCGGCGCGGCCCAGGACGACCGCTGCTCTCGGGACGATGGGAACCTCCTCGGCATCGCCCAGGCACAGGACTGGACGGTCGCCGCTTGGGGCCCTCGGTCCGAGTCTCCTGGCGCCCACGGGCATGCCGCCCGCAGCCCGATGCCCGACGGCTCCTTTCCCACTACGGATTGCGAGAGCCGCGCCATTACTGTGGCGACGAGGCGACGTCGCGACTTGGTCGCTGACCGCGTGGCTCTGCGGTCTCAGATGTGCAGGGTCCCCGCCTGCCACCGCCGTGTGAGGGCGCTGGCGACCTGTTCGGGGTCGAGGTCGTCGACCTCCATGACATGCGTCTCGAGTTCGCCCACCTCGGCGAAATCGCTCCAGAGTTGACGGATCACGTCCGGGTCGCTCCACTCATCATGGGAGCGAGCTGTGGCTCGGGCGATGCAGGTCGCGAGCGTGGGCCTGAGGATGGCGTAGGACACCGCGTGCCCGCGGCCGGCCAGTGCTTGGGCCAACGGTCGGAGAAACCACTTGGGGCTGATGATCCCGTCGACCACCGTCGTGTACGCGCCATCGGCGTAGGTGCTCGCGGCAGCGGCGACGGCCTGCATGACGGTCACGTTCTGGGGATGGCTCTGCGGCAGCCAAGGCTCGAGGTATCCGCCGCGGACGAAGTGAAAGAACGAGTCCGCCTCGACGTGGACCCCGCGGGCGGCGGCGGTCGCGATGAGTCGCGCAGCCGTCGTCTTGCCTGAACCCGGCGGCCCTGTAAGCAGAAGGACTCCCTTGGCCATCGGATCGATGCTAGGCGCGCTGCTGCAACCACGCACGCAGAAGGAGCAGTCTCACCCGGTCTGCCTAGCGTCACCAAGCCGACGATCCCTTTCGCTTGATTGGCCATTAAGCGGTCACGAGTCCTTCGGCGACACAGCGATGGCGCGGATCATCCTCCTAAGGCTCGAACGCACTCGGGGACTCTGCACCTCCATCCCAGCCCAGGCGGTGGCGAGGCTGCCCTCGTCGGTGGGAGCGGTCGTCTGCGCCATCCGCATCAAGCTGCCGCATCGTATGCGGAGGACTTCATGCAATCTGTCCCGAGCCCGCTTGTTGTCACCGAAGATCGGTGGAGGCCGAGGGCGTCAGCGCCGACTGACGACCACGCGTGCGCTCGCGCCGACGTACTGGGGTGCGGTGGCGCGCGCGGTGTAGCGGCCTCGGTGATCAACAGTGAGCGTGACGCGTCCATCGGAGCCGGTGCTGGCGCTGTGGCCGGCCACTGTGACCGTCGCGTCCTTGACGGGGTCGCCTGCGTCGAGGACGCGAAAGGACGGCCGTCTGCCGCTCGTGGCGATGAGGGTCAGGCCCGGATAGGACTGGGTGTGCTCCAGTCCGACCATCCCGCTGTCGTGTTGGACGCGAGCGACGAGGTCGACACGGTCGTCCTGCGCGTTGAGGTCAAGGCCGTAAATGGAGCCGTCCCGCGGCCCTTTGAGCGTGACGGTGGCGCCGAACACCGACGCGTCGGCGTTGGATCGGCGCAGCATGACCTTCCCGTCCTGGACCCAACCGACCCACACGCTCGCCTTCGCGCCGGGCGACGCCGCAGCAGCGACCTGCTGCTTATAGGACGACCCCCCGGCCAGGCGGTGGGGCCGGGCCGCGCCCACCGACCATCCGTAGACCGTTCGGCGGTTGCCATCGACCGTCGCGACGAAAAAGCCCTGGGACTGCCGCGGCACGAGGGGCACGCGCGCGCTGGCAGGGCAAAACGCATCGCCCGCGCCACCCGATCCTCGCGACGTCGAGCCGGGGACGATCCGCGCTGCGCCCGCCGGCGCGCCCGTGGCGGGGTCGACAGACTGCACGAAGACGCCATTGGGTCCCTGCACCCCTGTGCACCACGCCACCAGCCCTGAGCCGCCGCTGACGGCGATCGCCTGGCCGGTCCCCAGCCCGTATCCGCGTTGGTTGATCGTCGTTGGATCTGTACCGAAGTGCACCACCGTCTCCTCGCCCGCGTACCACGACGTGAGCGCACCATCGGGCCCAAGCGCGACGCTGGCGTCGCGCTCGCCCGCGAAATCCCCCGCCGCCAGCGCAGTCGGCGCGAGCGCCCACCTCGCACCCCCATCGGTCGTGATGGCGTCGTCGACGCCCTCGTGGGGGTCACCCGTGACCAGCGTCTGCGTACCGGAGAAGAACGCGAACAGTGCGCTTCCTGACGCCAGCAGCGTCGGACCCTCAATGTTCGCCCAGCCCGTCACGATCGGCCCCGGCGAGCGCACCGCGCCGGCGGCCGCCACCGGGGTCTGCATCAGGTCATACAACCCATTGGATGCGCGCCGCGACCAAGCGACGTGCAACGTCCCATCGCTGCCTCGGGCAGTGCCCACGAGGTCGGAGATACCCAGCTGGCCGCTCGTGCCAAGCGAGCGCCATGAAGCGGCGGCGCTCGCGCTCGCGGCCGACGCGATCAGCACCGTCATGACCGCACACGCACCAAGCATCAGGCGGGCCGGGGCCCCAAGCCGTCCCATCGGCAAAGAGCATACCCCAGCCCCCCAAGGCACAGAGGACACAAGACCACCGAGCATCTCGAGCGCACTGCCCCTTCTCACACACGGAGCGGTAGCCCGCCGACATGACCCCGTCAGGCGCAAACGGCCACCAGCGACGAAACCGACGCCGGAATCCCGCCGACCCGAGACACGCGCCGTGGCGATCCTAATGCGCACCGGCAGTTCCGCACGCCATGGCGCGCGCCCTGGTTACGGCGAGATGAGGTTCTGCACCGCGAGTGCTGGCGCGTCCCAGCACGCACGCTGTTTGAGCAGGACGAGGACCCGATTCGGGTCGCGCTGATCGCGACTCATCCACGGGGTCTGGCCGGAGCGGCCCCCACGGCGGCATCCGAACAGCCTGAGTGCCCACCGACCTCGCGTCTGACCCTTGGTGTGCCCAGCCCCGGCGGCGCCCGCTGATTCAGGGGGTGAAGCCGTGATTGCGATTCCGGGTTCCAAGCCGGGGTACGCGGGGGTTTGAGGGCCGTCGTCACCTCGGAAACCCCTGGAGCATGGCTTGCGACCGCGCGGTCCCTGCTGCAAGGGGCAAGCGCTCGGCGGGACCGTATCGCCCCGCCGAGCGCTACCTGGCGTGTCTTTGAGGTCGGGAGCCCGAGCCCGACGCGAACGGCTACGCCAGGTGGGCCTGCGTCCCCATCGTGACGCAGCCGTTGGTCATCAGGTAGAGGGTCTGGGCGGCGGCGGTCAGGTTCGTATGCGACGGGACCCCGTGCCCGGTGCCACCGACGCCGACCAGGTAGTAGTACGAGCCGCTGGTGAACATGACATTGGTGTCCGCCATAGCACCGACGTGCTCGCCCCAGCCCACGGCTCCCGCGATCCCGATGACATTGAAGCGCTCGAGCCTGCGGGCGTGACCGGAGGTGAGCGTCCGATACCGATAGGCGAGCTCGGCCTGCGCCGCACCAGCGGTGCGGAAGTGCTCGACGATGGACACGGCCTCGGCCTTAAGCGGGTAGACGCCGTGGAGTTGCTCGTTGACGCCGGCGATGAATCCCAGCCGCTCCAGGCGACGGGTTGAACGGACGGTGGACGGCGTCGCCGTCCTGATAAAGCCTCGCACCCTGCTTGGGGCCAGGACACGATCCGTCAACGGCAAGGCTGAGGCGGTGATGTGAGCCGGGGCTGATACGGCGGTAGTCGGAGCCGACAAACGCTCCACTGCGATCACGGCCAGCGCGGCCATTGCGACGGTCAGGGCAACCACGACGGCCGTCGTGCGGGAAATGCGAGCCTCGAAGATGTGCGGGTGGTGGGCGGTGAACATCTCGTCCTCCTGCTGTCGATGGGAACATGGAGGACGGTATGGCCGGGCCCGAAGGCTGACCACGCAACCCACGACAGGCCGAAGATGCAATCTTGCACACTCGGCCGCGGACCTACTGGAGGAGGGTTCGCAGCGCCTCAAGGTTGAGGACCTTGATCTCGCGCCGCCGTGTCTCGATCCAGCCGAGCTCGCGGAGCAGATGTAGCGAGCGTGCCACCGCCTCCCGCGAGGCCCCAGCCCACCCCGCCAGATCCTCCTGCGAGAGAGGCAACGTGATCCGCACACCGTCGGGCTGTTGGTCGCCGTCGGTCGCGGCGAGCTCGATCAGGCGGCCGGCGATGCGTGCCGTGACGTCGCGGGTGGCGAAGTCGACACGCTGACGGTCGGCCTCGGCGAGCGATGCCGCGACCTGGTCGAAGACAAGCGGGGCGACCCGGGGGTTCTCCAGGACGAAGCGGCGGAAGTCGCCGGCTCGCACCGCGATCGCCTCGACCTGGTCGACTGCTGTCACTGTCGCCGAGCGTGGCCGGTCCGCGATCGCCGAGAGCTCGCCGACCAGGTCGCCCGGGCCGGGGAGCTTGAGCACAACCTCTCGCCCGCCGACGCCGGTCACGCAGACCTTGACCCGCCCGCTGACGATGAGGATCACTCCGCCGGGATCGTCGGCTTCGCGGAAGATCACCTCGCCCCTCGCGAACTCTCGCCTACGTCCGAGAGCCTCAAATTCCGCGCGCTCCTGGGCGCTGAGCGCTGACAGAAACGGCGGCGACGGGGGCTGGCCTTCGGACACGGTCGTGCTCCTTGCTAGGCCCCGCGAGACTATCCGCTCCGGATTCTGGGGGTCGGTGGGTCACCGCTGCTGACCGCCCGTCCAATGATGCGGTCGGAGGGATCGATGTCACTTCTCGTACGAGGCACGAGTTGCATCGCGAGATACGCCGAGGTAGGTTGACCACGTGGGGCGTTTCGCAGTAGCAGCGTTCGTGGCACTGATCGTTCTCCCGGTCTCCGCTGCCCGGGCGTCGGATCGTGACGATGGCTCGATCCCCGCCCCGCCGAACATCGTCCAGCGTGTCACCAACGTGCCGGCCCGGACGCTGAACGCGGTTGGCACCGGCCGGCTCTCCGGGCGCACCGTTTTCGTCGTCTCGACGCTGCACCGCGCGCTGACTCGCGCTGGCAAACCCGAGCTGGTCTCGATGAACCTCGCCTGGTGTCCTCATTGCGCGGCCAATAGCTGGGCGTTGGCGGTGGCGCTCAGCCGGTTTGGGACCCTCACCGGGCTGCGGGTCATCAACTCGGGCACCTATTACTGCACCCTCGTCCATGACCCGTGCAACCTCGCCGCCGGTCCGTGCTACCCGAACACGCACGGGCTCAGCTTCATCGATAGCCGTTACCAAAGCCGCTACCTGACATTTGCGCCCATCGTCCTCCAGGACGTGCATGGCCACAACCTCGAGAGGATCCCACGGCGCGAGGGCTCGGCGCTCAAGGCGTTCGATCCCCAGGGTCAGACGCCTGAAGTGGACGTCGGCGGAGCGTTCGGGTTCGTGAACTCCGGCTTCTCGCCGGGCGCGCTCGCGGGCCTCTCATGGACCCAGATCGCCAACCGGCTCGCGGATCCACACGCTGCCGTCGCGCAGCATGTGGATGGCGTGGCCAACGTGTTGACCGCCGCCATCTGCAGAGTCACGCAGGACCGGCCGCGCGCGGTGTGCACATCGCCCGGAGTGATCGCAGCGGGGCGGGCCCGCCTTGGCTAGAGC
>JBAQGP010000673.1:0-3757 GCA_049287845.1 Solirubrobacteraceae bacterium
GTGCTGAAGAACCCGGCGAACAACCACCGAGCCGTGCCGCTGACCCCGGAGGAGTTTCACTACGCGTTTACCAACACGCTCAGCGACGAGGAGTCCGCCACTGTTTACGAGCGCTACGCCGTGCCGGGCCCGGGCCGCGTGCTGTTTCAGGGAGCCTTCGCCAACTTCAACCCTCACTCCCCAGCGGCTGTGGACTTCAAGAACAGCAGCCGCGCGCCATTGCTGTTCATCGCCGGCGGCGATGACCATGTCGCACCGGCATCGCTCAACGAAGCCAACGTCAAGCATTACCGCAAGTCAGAGGCGATCACCGAGTTCAAGGAGTTCCCCGACCGCTCGCACTACACGCTCGGTCAAGAAGGCTGGGAGGAAGTGGCCGACTACGCGCTGAACTGGGCCGTCAGCCACGCTGCCCCGCTCGCGGTGGCCTGACATGCGAGCGCAAACCGCGACCACTGGAAGGAGCCATCATGAACCTCGAGCTCGGTGACAAAGTCGCGGTCGTTACCGGAGCGAACAAGGGGATCGGCCTCGCCGTCACCCGAGCGCTGCTGGCCGAGGGCGCGTATGTCGTTGCCGGATCGCTGACCACCGGGAACCTCGACGCGATGGACCGCGTGACCGCTGTCCCGGTCAACCTCGTCGCGGTGGATGGGCCGGCGCTGTTGGTGCAGCGCGCGATCGACGAGCACGGACGCCTCGATGTGCTGGTCAATAACGTCGGAGCGGTTCGCATTCGCCTAGACGGATTCCTCGGCACCAGCGACGAGGAATTCGAGTGGGCGCTACAGATGGACTTCTTCACGGGCCTCCGCGCAACCAGAGCTGCCCTGGGTCCAATGCTCGAGCAGGGCTCGGGAGCGATCGTCAATGTTGCCTCGGTGAACTCGTTCTTTCAACCTGACGCCGCCACGATCGACTATGGCGTCGCTAAGGCCGCGGTAGTGAACCTCAGCAAGTCGCTGGCTCAGGAGTTCGGCCCCCGGGGCATCCGGGTCAACTGTGTCTCCCCGGGTCAGGTCAGCACTGACCTCTGGCTCGGGGAGCACGGGGTGGCGGAGACAATCGGCAAAGCGACTGGCGTCGACGCGGTCACCGTCCACGAGTCGGCGGTCGCCAGCATCCCGACGGGCCGGTTCACCTCGCCTGAGGAGGTCGCCACGCTGATCACGATGCTGGCCTCTGAGCGAACGGCAAACATCATGGGCGTGAACTACGTCATCGATGGCGGCCTGATCAAGACGACGTGAGGACGCGTCGGAATGACACCTCAGCCATCCCTTGGGAGCGCGTTCTCGGGTCGTCTCGGCCTGGACCGAGCGTCGTCGAGCTCCGCCGATCGCGGCAAGCGCCTTGCGCTTGTCGCGGCGATCATGGGCTCGTTCGTGGCTGGCCTGGACGCCACCGCGGTGAATGTGGCCCTGCCGGCGATCCGGGTTGATCTCGGTGGTGGTCTAGCGGGGCAGCAGTGGATCTCAAACGCTTACCTGCTGGCGCTGGGGTCGCTGATCCTGATCGGCGGTTCGCTGGGCGATGTGTTTGGTGAGCGGCGGGTGTTCTCGATCGGGGTGGCGGGCTTTGGGCTGGTCTCGCTGCTGTGCGCGATCGCGCCGAGCATCGTGTTCCTGATCGCCGCCCGGGCATTGCAAGGTGGTTTTGGGGCGTTGCTGACCCCGAGCGCATTGGCGGTCATCATCGCTGCGTTCCCGCGTGCGGAGCGGGGTGCGGCAATCGGATCGTGGACGGCGTGGGCCGGGATCGCCACGGTCATCGGGCCGTTGGCGGGCGGGTATCTCGTTGACGCGAGCTCATGGCGGCTGATCTTTGCGATCAACATTCCGTTCGTCGCCGTGACGCTGCTACTGGTCTCCATGGCTGTGCCGGCCCGGCCGGCTGGTGTGCGGCACGGTCGCGTGGACTGGCTGGGCGCAACGCTCACGTTCCTCGGCCTGGCCGGCCCGGTCCTGGCGCTGATCCGACAGCCGGTCGTGGGCTGGGGCAGCCCCGAGGTGTGGGGCCCAGGGCTAGGAGGACCGGCTCTGCTAGCGCTGTTTCTCCTGCACGAGCGGCGCACCTCAGCCCCGATGCTGCCGCTCGTCCTCTTCAAGCGGCGCAACTTCACCGTCGGCAACGTTCAGACCTTCGCGATGTACGGGGGGCTAGGCATCACCTTCTTCCTTCTCGTGCTGTTTCTACAAGAGGTCGCCGCTTACACGGCGCTGCAGGCGGGACTGGCATTGATGCCGTCGACGATCGTCATCTTCCTGCTCTCCAAACGCGCCGGGCGGCTCGCCGACCGCTATGGCCCGCACCTGTTCATGGGCCTTGGCCCACTCACATCCGCCCTCGGCCTCGTGCTCATGCTGCGCCTCAACGCCCACCTTAACTACGTGACTGATCTGCTGCCTGCGCTGCTGATCTTCTCGGTCGGACTCGCGTGCACGGTCGCGCCGCTGACCGCGACTGTCCTGTCAGACGCCGACGATTCAGACGCCGGGATCGCCTCAGGAGTCAACAACGCCATCGCCCGCATCGGCGGCCTGCTTGCAATCGCGGCCATCGGCGCAGTCATCACCTCCCAGTTCTCAACCAACCTTAACCACCAACTCGCCGGACGCTCTCTCTCCCCCGCGGCCCAAGCTGCCGTCGCTAAAGCGCGCACCGAGACACTCGCCCAAGTCACTCCCGCCGTCGCCGGCCCAACCGTCTCCCAGGCCGTGCAATCAGCATCAGTCCACGCCTTCCACGTCGGAATCGGCATCGCCGCGACACTCGTCGCACTCGGCGGACTGCTGGGCCTGGGCGGCATCCGCAACCCCCGCCGCACAGTGTGCTGCGAAGACTGCGCCGGCGGTCAACTCGCCCCCGGCGCCGCCTAGCAGACTGCTGCTTTCACGAACAAGCACCCACCTACGGATCGGTGGCCGTTCGCTTCGAAACTTCCGCATCCGGACAGTTGCAGCCACGCACGTGGCGCGCCGACCGATGTTCGTAGAGCGTGCGGCGATTGCGACGGCCGCCGGCGCGGATGCCCACGGCGGACCGCTCGAAGTTTCGGCCGGCGCAGAGGACCCGACTGAGACTGGCTGCGCCTACCGCGGTTGCCGCGGGCGCGCCGGGGGTTATTTCATGTCAGCGATGCGCTACAGAGGTCGAGATCGAGAACTTCGTGGGCGGCGGGCAGCGACGCGCAGACTGCGGTGATCGCGAGGACGAGTCCTGCGCCGCCGATCAGGATGGTGGAGGTGCCGAGCAGGCTGGCTACGAGGCCGGCGAGTCCCATGCCGGCCGGGGCGAGGGTCGTTGAACCTATCCCCGTGATCGCGGTGGCGCGTCCGAGCGCGCCGGTGGGTAGGTTGGACTGCAGGGTGCTGGTGAGCAAGGTGTTGTAGATCGTCGCCTGGCCTCCGGCCAGCACGGCGGCGGGGGCGATCAGCCAGATTGATGCGTGAAGGCCGAGGAGGGTCAGCATGGGTGCGAGCCCGATACTGACCGTAAGCGCGGCCAGGACCGGCCGTTGCGGCGCCCAGTGGTAGGTGATGTGCGAGGCGGCGAGATTGCCGAGCACGTAGCCGAGCACGATCGCAGACCAGGCTGGAGCGGCTGATCCTCGCCTACCCGGACGCCACGATCTACAACTGCACCGAGGACGGACTCGAACAGGTCGACTACGACGACGCCGAACCGGTCCAGCTGACCTCGAACTTCCTCAACGCCCGCAAACGGTTCATCGACGCGCTGCTCGAAGACTCATGAG
>JBAQGP010000674.1:0-1921 GCA_049287845.1 Solirubrobacteraceae bacterium
CATCCCATTCACACTTCTTTGGTGAGCATTCGCACAGCGCACCGATGTGCGCCATGTAGAAGGACAGGTTTTTGGCAACTTGACTTTTCCTCATCAAAGGGGGTACTAAGCCCCTCATGGAGTCGCAACTTGCCGTTCTGGCGACGCGCGGAGGCCCGTCGCGTGGCCATCGCACGCTCGCCGAGAAAGCCTTTGACACGTTGCACGGTGCCATCATCGCCGGGGCGTTGCGCCCCGGCACGCGCCTCCCGATCGAGGAATTGGCCGCGCATCTGGACATGAGTCCGATGCCGATCCGGGAGGCCGTCCGGCGCCTGGATGCGGTGGGTCTCGTGGACAACATTCCCCACCGCGGCGCGCGCGTCAGGCCGCTCTCGGTCACGGACCTCGCCGAGGTCTACGAGGCTCGCCTTGCCCTCGAGACCCTGGCCATCCGCCGTGCCGCCGCCCGCTTCACCGACGTCCGCGCCGAGCACGCCCGGCAGTGCCTCACCGCGCTCGAGAAACTGGCCGACGACACCTCGGCGGTCACCTCCGAGGCGCACGCTGAGTTTCACTTCGCCTTTTATGAGGCGGCCGAGTCGGCGTGGCTGCTGCGGCTGATCCGACCGGCGTGGCAGGTGAGCGAACGCTATGCGCTGGAGTGGCCGCAGGTCCGTCGGCTGCAGGAGCGGGCGGACGAGCACCGCGAGATCCTGACGGCGTGCGAGGCCCACAACCCAGACCGCGCGGCGACGGCGCTCCGGGACCACCTGGCGACGACGGCCAACAGCCTGGCCGACGCGATGGGCGCCGAGCCGCTGTACCGCCTCGGCGCGCACATCTAGCCCCCGCGCCTGCTCAGATCACGCCGGCGAGGACCGCCGCCCCGACCACCACGAGCACCCCGGCGCCCAGCAGCTCTGAGCGATGCTCCACCTCGGCACCGAGGCGGCTGCCCAGTTCGAGTCCCAGCAGCGACAACCCCACGCTCACCACGCCGATGACGATCACCGACAGCACCAGCGGCGTGTCGCGGGCGCCCAATGCGAAGCCGATGACGAGGTTGTCGATGCTCAGGCCGGCGGCCAGGACGACGAGGCGGACCAGGGGCGCCCCGGCCAGCGCCGGGGGCGCATCGTCCTCGGAGCGCAGCACGCTGACGCCCATCTGCACGCCGACGAGGACGAGCAGTCCGCCACCGACCAGGTGCGCGCGGGACCCCAGCGAGCCCGACAGGCTGCGCCCCGCCAGCAGGCCAATCACCGGCATGCCCGCTTCGAACAGGCCGAACACGACGGCGATCCGCAGGCGCACCCGGCGGTCGATGCCGGCCAGCCCGATGGCGATCGCTGCCGCGAAGTTGTCGGCCCCGACCGAGCCGGCGACCAGCAGCAGCGTCAGCACACGGGCGGGTCAGGGCCCGTGCCGGAATCATGTGGCGAAGTCGGGGGCGGCGCCCCGCAGCGACGCGGCGCGGCCCGCCGGCTGCTCCCAGTCCTCCTGACGGCCGAGCGCGGTTTCCTCCAGCAGGTAGTAGGAGCCGCCGATCGTCTCCAGGCCGCGGGCGTAGCCCGAATAGGTGTGGTAGACGCGATCGTCATCTCGCAGGAAGCTGGAGCGCCCGGGACACTCGCCCGCCAGGTCGAAATGCCGGCCGGCGGCGGCGAACTCGCCGGCGGTGCGGAAGTTGTACTGCACCGGGGTCACCGACTCGTCGAGCGTGACGTGGAAGTCATAGTTGAAGTCCGAGCCGTGGGCCGAGTACCACGGAAACGTCCAGCCCCGGCGCTGCCGTCCTGCCACTCGGGACCGAACATGAAGTGGCAGACGATGAGCTGGCGGCGGCCCTCGAAGAGGTCGAGGAGGCCGACCTCCCCGTCAGGCCCATGCGGACCTCCTGGTCTCGTCGTTCTCAAGCCCAGACCGGGGGGGGTCGCAG
>JBAQGP010000675.1:0-13334 GCA_049287845.1 Solirubrobacteraceae bacterium
GACGAGCCGGGCGACCCGGGGCGCGGCGGCGAGCTGTGCCGCGCCCAGCACGGCGGCGGCCGTCTCGATGCTGAGGTACAACCGCACGGTGCGGGGGGCCATGCCGGCCGAGCGCTCCAGCTCATCCAGGGCGTCCGCTACCGCGCGCACCTCCTCGGCGGAGCCGATCTTGGGCAGGCGCAGCCCGGTGAGTCCGGGCCGGGTCACCGCGGCGACGTCGTCCAGATCAGGACCGTCCGGGCCGTGGTTGACCCGCACGTGGAGCTCCGCCGACCCTGCGCCACCCGTCGCGATCACCGCCGCCACCTGCTCGCGCGCCGCGCGCTTGTCCTCTGGCGCCACCGAGTCCTCGAGGTCGAGGATCACGGCGTCGGCCCCCGCCGCCTGCGCCTTCTCCATCACCGGCGGGTTGGACCCCGGGGCATACAGGTAGCTGCGGATGGGCGGCGGCTCAGGCTCAGGCAACGATGCCCCGCTCTCGCAGGTCGGCGACGTCGAGCCCGAGCTCGTCGCCCAGGATCGCCTGAGTGTCGGCGCCGAGGGAACGGCCGGTGAAGCGGATGGCCCCCGGCGTGGCGCCCATCCGGAACAGCAGGTTCTGCATCTTCATCGGCCCGAGGTCGGGGTCGTCGACCTCGGTGATCGCGTCTCGGGCGACGATCTGGGGATCGGCCATCAGGTCGGCCACGTCGTAGACCGGGGCAATGGCGGCCCCGGCCTGCGAGAACGCGGTGATCACGTCGTCTCGGGTGCGGGCCCCGACCCACGCCGAGACGATCTCGTCGAGCAGCTCGACGTGCTCGGCACGCCCCGAGCCGGTGGAGAACCACGGCTCCTCGATCAGCTCGGGACGCCCGACGAGCCGCAGCACTCGCTCGGCCACCGAGTTGGCGCTCGTCGACACGGCGACCCATTTGCCGTCGGAGGTCTCGTAGGTGTTGCGCGGGGCGTTGTTGACCGAGCGGTTGCCGGTCCGTTCCTGGATCTCGCCGAGCTGGTCGTAGATGGTCGGCTGGGGGCCGAGCACGGTGACCAACGGCTCGAGGATCGAGACGTCGATCTCCTGTCCTGCGCCGCCGCGGGCGTCGCGGTGATAGAGCGCCATCAGCGCCGCGTTGGCGGCGGTGAGCCCGGCGATGCTGTCCGCCAGCCCGAAGGGCGGGAGGGTCGGCGGCCCGTCGGGTTCTCCGGTGATCGCAGCAAAGCCGCTCATCGCCTCGGCCAGCGTGCCGAAGCCGGCGCGCTCGCGGTAGGGGCCGGTCTGTCCGAAGCCGGAGATGCGGACGAGCACGAGCCCGGGATTGACCTCGCGCAGCGCGTCGTAGCCGAGCCCCCAGCGCTCGAACGTCCCAGGACGGAAGCTCTCGACGACCACGTCGGCGGTGGCCACGAGCCGGCGGAAGACCTCGGCGCCCTCCGTGTCGCCCAGGTAGAGGGCGACGCAGCGCTTGTTGCGCGAGATCATCTTCCACCACAGCGAGATCCCGTCCTTGCTCCGGCCGTGGCCGCGCATGCTGTCGCCGCGCGGGTGCTCGACCTTGATCACCTCGGCCCCGTAGTCGCCGAGGATCTGGCAGGTGAGCGGGCCCGCCAACACGGTCGAGACGTCGAGTACGCGCAGCCCGGACAGCGGCCCGGTCATGACTGCCCGTCACAATCCGGGGTGAGAGGCATGCCGTGACCCCGCCCCGCACCGATCGTCAGCCCGCCGCCGGCTCGGGGTCGAGCGGCGCCACGGTGACGGCCGTCGTGCGCACAGCGGACGTGCTGACCTTTCTCGCCCAGGCCCCGCCACGTCCGGTCGGGGTGACCGAGATCGCCACGGGGCTCGGCCTGTCCAAGGCGGTCGTCTACCGGATTCTCGCCTCGCTTCAGGACCGCGGCTACGTCGAGTTCGATGCGCGCAGCCGGCGCTACCTGCTCGGCCCCAAGTGCCTCGCCCTCGGCACGGCCTACCTCGAGCGCACCGAGACACGGCGCTCGGTCCACGATGCGCTCGTCACACTGTCGGCCCGCAGCGAGGAGACGGCGACGATGTCGCTGCGCACCGGCTGGGAGCGGATGTACGTCGACCAGATCCTCCCGGCCGACGACATCAAGATGGTCGTCCCCATCGGGCGGCTGTTCCCTCTGCACGCCGGCGCATCCTCCAAGGCGTTCCTGGCCTTCCTGCCCGAGGCCGAGCGCGAGCGTT
Source organism: Solirubrobacteraceae bacterium (assembly GCA_049287845.1). Lineage (GTDB taxonomy): Bacteria > Actinomycetota > Thermoleophilia > Solirubrobacterales > Solirubrobacteraceae > Palsa-465. Next base: position 2,195 of record JBAQGP010000675.1, read on the forward strand.
TCTTCGCCGAGCACCCGCGCCTCGCGGCACTTACCGAGCGCACGGTGATCGACCCGAAGACGCTCCGGGCCGAGCTGGAGGAGATCCGCGCGGCCGGCTTTGCCTCCTCGCGCGGGGAGCGCCAGCAGGGCGCCGCCTCGGTCGCCGCGCCGATCCTCGACGCCGGGGGCGCCCCCACGGCCGTGATCAGCGTGTGCGGGCCGATCGAGCGCTTCCAGGCGCGCCGGCAGGACGCGGCCCGGCTCCTGCTCGAGGAGACGTCGCTGCTCTCCCAGCAGGCCCATCACGGCGCGCCACTCGCATTCTGAGGGAGCGCGGCGATGACGTCCGCGGCCGCCGTGACGTCCGCGTACTTCTGGGCCATGTCAAACAGGTTCACCGCGTGAACGGTGGGGCTGCGGTCATACACCGCGTCGTGGGGCACCGTGATCCGGAAGTTGAAGGCAAAGCCGTCGACCACCGAGGCGCGGACGCAGCCGCTGGTGGTGCAGCCGGTGACCACGAGCCAGTCGACCCCGAGGTCGATGAGGTAGCTGGTCAGCGCGGTGGCGAAGAACGCGCTCGGGTGGCGCTTGGGGATGAGGATGTCCCCGCCGGCCGGCGCGATCTCCTCCACGAACCGGTACCCCTTCTCGGGGATGTCCATGATCGACGGCACCTTGGCGGCGAGCCGGCCCGCGTCGTAGGCCTGCTTGGGCGCGACGTGCGGGTAGAGCACCGGGAGCGAGCGCTCCCGGAACGCGGCCAGGAGCGGCGCGATGTTCGCCACCGCCGCCCAGCCCGCGTCGCCGCAGCTCGTGGGATAGTGGTCGCGCACCGATTCGAAGAACGGCTTGGGCTCATCGCCCACGGTGCGGTACTGCACGTCGATGATGAGCAGCGCCGGACGGGTTCCGGTGCCCGCGGGACGACCGAAGCCGGCCGCCTCGTAGCGGGCCTCGTCGTCGGCGCTGATCACCCCCGACCAGGGCCGCGGGTTCATGCGGGGGCCTCCGCCGGCACGTCGCGCAGGGCAGCCGCACCACTGCGGTGGCGCCGCTGAAACCTGCCGCCGCCGTCGTCGGCAGCCACGATCTCGCGATCCCGGACGACGAACCGCCCGCCGAGCAGAGTGTGCTCGACCGCGCCGGTCAGCTCCCAGCCCTCGTAGATCGTGTACTCGGCGCCGCTGTGCTGCTCGGCGGCCCGGACGGTGTGGCGGCCGTTGAGATCCACGATGGCGAAGTCGGCATCGGCGCCGATGGCGATCGCGCCCTTGCGTGGCCACAGCCCGAACGTGCGCGCGGGCGTGCGGGACACGGCGTCGATGAGCCGGACCAAGGGGACTCCGCGCCGGTGATAGCCCTCGGAGAGGAGCACCGGGAGCAGGGTCTGAAGCCCGGGGAAGCCGGCGCTGGCCTTCCAGATGTCGTCGGACTTGGCCGACCGGTGACGCGGGACGTGGTCAGAGCCGATGACGTTGATGTCACCGCGCGCGATCGCGCGCCACAGCGCCTCGCGGTCAGCGGGGGTGCGCAGCGGCGGGTTGACCTTGGCGACCGGCCCGAGCTCTGATTCGATGTCGTGGGTGAGGTAGTGGGGGCAGGTCTCCAGGAAGATGTTCGGGTAGCGGTCGCGCTGGCGGATCAGGACATCCAGCGTCTGCGCGTTGGTGACGTGGACGGCGTACATCGACGCGCCCGCCACCGAGGCCAGGAAGGCCGCGCGCTGCTGGGCCTCTGACTCGGCGAAGTCGGGACGGATGTGATTCCAGGTGGCCAGCGGCGACAGCCCGTCGGGGATCGGCTGGGCGCGGAGGTTCCACACGATCTCGATGTTCTCCCCGTGCGGGTCGACGATCCCGCCGGCGTCCGCCGCGGCGCGCATGAGGTCATACAGGAAGCCGTCGTCGTTGCCCGGCAGACCGAGGTACCTGCCCTCGTCGCCGCGGAAGTTCATGAAGAACTTGAAGGAGGAGACGCCCAGATCTGAGACGTAGGTGGGCAGCGCGGCGAGCTGCTCGCGCGTGACGATGCAGAAGTGAAAGCCGAAGTCGATCACCCCATGGGCCTCCATCACGGCCACCGCGTCGTCGATCACCTCGTCATACGGGGTGGCCGTCATCAGGTACGCGATCAGCGTGCACACACCTCCCGCCGCGGCGGCCCGGGTCTCTCTGAGCGCGTCCTCGGGCGTCTTGGGCACGGTGATGTCCTGCCCCAGATGCACGTGGGCGTCGATGATCCCCGGCAGAACGGCGAGTCCCGCCACCGAGACGTCCTGCGAGGCGTCGGCGGCCGCGCCGGGCGCACACAGCCCGGCGATGGTCCCGTCGCGAACGAGCACGTCCACCTCGCTGAGCTCGTCGGCGCCTGCGAGCAGTACCAGGCCGCCGCTGAGCCGGAGATCGAACCGCTCACTCATGCGTGTCCGCCCGAGTGTCCGGGGTGGCATACCGCTCGCTGAGCTCGTCGAAGAACGGCTTGCCGACGAGCTCCTGGCGCTGCTCCCAGCCGACCATCTGCTCGAGCGCGCCGGAGGTGGAGCCGGTGCGCCGCAGGTGCTCGAGCACCACCTGCATGCCGTGCACGGCCCCGCGCAGCGCGGCGTTGGCGTAGAGGACGATGCTGAACCCGAGGGCGCCGAGCTCGTCGGACGGGAGCTGCGGGGTGGCGCCGCCCTCCACGATGTTCACCAGCAGTGGCCCCTCGAGGCGCCGGCCGATCTCGGCCAGCTCGTGGTGCGACTGGGGTGCCTCGACGAAGATCACGTCGGCGCCTGCCTCGCGATAGCGCGCGGCCCGCTCGAGCGCCGCCTCGAGCCCGAGCATCTGACGGGCATCCGTGCGGGCGATGATCAGCAGCGAGTCATCGGCGCGCGCGTCGAGCGCGGCCTGGAGCTTGGCCACCATCTCGGCGGCGGGGATGACCTCCTTGCCCGCGAAGTGACCGCAGCGCTTGGGGGACACCTGGTCCTCGAGCTGGATCGCGTTGGCGCCGCGGCGTTCGAGTGCCCGCACCGTCCGGCGCACATTGAGGGGGCCGCCGAAACCGGTGTCGGCGTCGACGATGAGCGGGATCGTCACCGCATCCCGGATCGCCTCCACCGCGTCGGCGAGCTCGGGCAGGGTGATGAGGCCGAGGTCGGGCACCCCGAGGCGGGCATTGGTCACCCCCGCGCCGGTGATGTAGACCGCCTCGAAGCCAAGCGCCTCGATCACCCGGGCGCCCAACGCATCCGGCGCGCCCGGGACGACAAGAGGCTCGCCGGGCCGCCGGCTGAGCAGCGCTTTCATCGCCTGGGGTCTGACTGGTCGGATGATGGTGTTTCGGTCAGCGAAACATAGGCACGGCTTGGTTGCGGTTGACATCGCCAGTCAACCAGTTAACCTCGTGGGGGTCAAGACATCACGAGTGCTCGGACTGTTTCTCTGAGCGAAACAATGATGACCGATAGTGGCGCCGGTCGGCTCGCTCTGGCGGGGCGGCCGCGCATGACCCACCGAGTACCATTGACCCCTAGTGCTAGGCGGGCCACTCCAGATGCGAAAGACCAGCGTGATGGTCGCTGATCTCATCCGTGATGGAATCCTGGAGGGGCGACTGCGGCCCGGCGAGCGGCTCAAGGAGGACATGCTCGCCAAGGAGCTCGACGTCAGCCGAACGCCCGTGCGCGAGGCGATTGCCATGCTCCAGGCTGAAGGCCTGCTCGAGTCCCACCAGCACCGTGGCGCCCAGGTCCGCAGCTACACCCCGGCCGAGCTCGAGGAGATCTACGACCTGCGCAGCATCCTCGAGGGCTATGCCGCTCGCCGCGCCGCGACGCGCATCACCCCGCGAGAGCTGACCCGCCTGCGCGCGAGTGTCGAGCGGATGGAGAAGCTCAAGCCCAAGGACCTCGAGCACCTCGTCCAGCAGAACGGCATCTTCCACGACACGATCCTGCAGGCGGCCGATTCCCAGCGCCTGGTCGCGATGGTCACCCAAACCCGGGCCCTGCCGCTCATCTACCAGTCCTACGCCTGGTACACCCCGGCGCAGCTCTCACTGTCACTGGAGTACCACCGCCGTGTCCTCTCCGCGCTCGAGCGCCACGATGCCGAGCAGGCGGAGTACGACATGCGCCACCACCTGTTCAACGCGCGCGAGGCGTTGACCAGCGCCTATGCCGAGGCGGCCGAGAGGGGCGACGACGCGCCCCACGCCGTCCAGGCCGTCGGCTGACCCCGGCCGGCCTGAGGCGCGTCTGATCACCGGGTCACCCGGGCATGTGCGCCCTCGGTGCGCAGGCCCTGAGCGCCTTTCTCATCTTGTGTAATGTATGCAAGGTACGAGCCCGATGAACAACTGGGACGGGCCGGCGATCGGCGCGGAGGTGGTGGCATGACGAGCCTGCGAGAACGTGTGTCGGACCCCCGGATCCTCGTCGCCGTCGGCGCCCACGACGGGCTGACCGCGACGCTCGCCGAGCGCGCCGGATTCGAGGCTGTCTACCAGGGAGGCTACGCCGTTGCCGCCCACCACCATGGCCTTCCCGACATCGGTCTGGTGGGGCTGAGCGATGTGGCGGAGAGCCTGCGCCGGATCACCGCCGTGGCCGCGGTTCCGGTCATCGTCGACGCCGACACGGGGTATGGCTCGGAGCCCGGGGTCCGCCGCGCCGTGCGGGAGCTCGAGAGCGCCGGCGCCGCGGCCATCCAGATCGAGGACCAGGTGTTCCCGAAGCGGTGCGGCCACATGGAGGGCAAGTCGGTCATCCCGCGCGACGACATGGTGCTCAAGGTCCGCGCCGCCCTCGACGCGCGCCGCGACCCTGACACGCTCATCATCGCCCGCACCGATGCGCTCCAGGTGCACGGGCTCGACGACGCGATCGACCGCTGCAACGCCTACGCGGAGGCCGGAGCCGACGTCACCTTCGTCGATGCTCCGCGCAGCCGTGAGCACCTGGAGGAGATCGCGCGCCGCGTCGACGGGCCCTTGCTCTCGAACATGTCCGAGACGGGACGGACCCCGCCGCTCGCCGCGCACGAGCTGGAGCAGCTCGGCTACTCGATCGTCATCTTCCCGAGCACGCAGACGTGGCTGTTTGCCCGCGTGTACCAGGAGCTCCTCGATGAGCTGACGGCCACGGGAACGAGCATCGGGATGCGCGAGAAGATGATGCCCTTTGACGACGTCAACGAGCTGCTCGGCCTCTCGCGCTGGCAATCGTGACGTGAGCGACGCCCGCGACGTATACGGAGAGCGGGGCTTCGGCGGCCGCCAGGGCGCGGGCCGGCATCCCGCGCTCATCGTGATCGATTTCAACTACGCGTTCACGGATCCGAGCTCGCCGCTGCACTGCGACGCCGACGCCGCGGTGCGGGCGACCGCGCGCCTGCTCGAGGCGGCGCGACAGGCAGGGCGGCCGGTGGCCTTCACCACGCTTCAGTACGACGAGGCCGGCAGGCAGGTGGCCAAGGCGTTCATCGCCAAGGCACCCGCGCTGACGATGCTGACGCCGGGCTCGAGATGGGCTCAGATCGATGAGCGGATCGCCCCCCGAGACGGGGAGCCCGTGCTGCTCAAGCTGTTCGCCTCGGCCTTCTTCGGCACCGCGCTGCAGCCGATGCTCACGGCCGCCGGCTGCGACACGCTGGTCATCGCCGGCGCCTCGACCTCGGGGTGCGTGCGCGCCACCGTGGTCGACGGAGTCCAGCACGGGCTGCTGGTCCTCGTTCCCCGCGAGGCGGTGGCCGACCGTGCCCAGAGCGCGCACGACGCCTCGCTGGTTGACATCGACGCCAAGTACGGCGACGTCGTCTCGCTCGAGCAGGCGACCGCAGTCCTGCGCGGCCGGTCAGACTAGGAGTGACCTCGAGGCCTGCGCCGTGCCGGTGAGGCCTCTCGCCCCGGGGTCACCGCATCTGTGAGGTCAAGGGGGTCAAACAGCCGGTAGCCGAGAAGGCTCACCGACTGGTCAACCAGTGACGTCGGCCTGTCGCATTCGGGACAGGCGAGAAGGTATGTCGCCGCCTCAGCGGTGAAGCGCACCCGACAGGAGTGGCAGCAGAGATGACTCCCCTCGGCACCGGAGCGCGCCGCATGCCGGACCTGGTGAGTCGTGGTGTCTTGCCGCCAGGACCCGGCGGGGCTGGTCATAGGTCGTCGTGCGTCTCGATGCCGGAGGCGAAGCCGCCCGAGTGACGGCCGCGGCCGAAGAGCCGCAGGCTGTGCCATTCCGGATCGTGACAGCGCTCAGGAATCGCCTCGACCACCGGTGCGCTCAACGCCCACTCGCCACCAACCAACCCCTCGGTTGCAGTCGGCATGGCGTACCGCCTCTCTGCTCCTCTGATGCGGGGTCGCTCGGAAAGCAAGAGGAGCCTGGCTCGCTGAGCCCACTGAGGATACCACCGGGACCTAACTTCTCTGCTGCGTCCGAGGGTGAGGCCTGCTCGGGTGCGCGGGTGAAACCGGCCGCGTGGGGGGACGGGCGACGCGCTACCGCTCGGAACCGGGAGCTACCGCTCGCGACCGGGAGCTACCGCTCGGAACCGGGATCCACGATACGGAGCATGATCACATGATCCGGGTTGACGCCGATGCGCTGCCCCGACTGGTCCTCGGTCATCCACGCCAGCTCCATGATCGACCCGCGGGCCGCCGACAGGATGGCGGCTTCGACAACCTTGGGATCGCCCTCCACTCGCAGACGCTCGCCCCCCGTGAGCGTGAGCTCAGTGACCGCCACGGTCCCCCGTTCCCATCCACGGCCCGCGGAACCGCGGCGATCGCTCCTCGTCGACGCGTCCACCGGCTCGCGAGGCCTCACGACCCCGCTGTGGGCTCACGATGCGAACTCCGACACCGTGTACGCATGGCAACCCAGTACATCGCAGGTTTGCCGCTCGGGATCGGCCATGTGCTGGTGATAGACGACGAACGGCTGATTGGGACCCATGTCGAAGATGGCCGTGACGATGCCGCCCGAGACGGGATCCGCCGCGCCCACTGCGGTCACGCAGTCCAGCCCGCCACGACGGGTCCAGAGCTCCATGATCCGGCGCCCGGTCGGCGCGCGCCCCATCCGCGACTCGACCTGCGCGCGCAGCTGCTGATACGCGCGCTCGCCGGCCTGGCCGTCGTCCGTGGGGATGAAGAACGCGGGCACGTGCCGGGCCACCGTAGCACCTCCACGCCGGGGGTCAACAGGCTCTCCCGCGGCTCGCCGTGGGCCGATGACGGCGCCTGGCCGCGGGGCAACGACGGCGACCGACGGCGCCAGGCGCTATGGTCAGTGGTGGCTGTGCGTCTGCTCGGCTCTACTGCAGTGCCCCGCGTTTCGCTAGTTCGCTATTCCAGCGCCCTTCGTGTCACGCAGCGCACGTGAACGAAGGAGGGCATTCATGCCCACAGGAACAGTGAAGTGGTTCAGCGACGACAAGGGCTTTGGCTTCATCACCCCGGATGACGCCGGTAAGGACCTGTTCGTGCACCATTCGTCGATCCAAGGCGACGGCTATCGGTCCCTGAACGAAGGCGCCAAGGTGAGCTACGACACCGAGCAGGGCCCGAAGGGTCCGGCCGCCGCCAACGTTGTACCCGTCTGAATTGCGCACCAGCGGCGGGGACACCTGTCCCTGCCGCTGCACCCGCGTCGCCCTCGGCGCGATACGCGCCTAGGGGCGGCAACCAGCGACGGTCGCGCGGCGGCGATGGCCGCCAATCGTTGGCTGCGCGTCAAACCAGGAGACGATCATGAGCTCACGCGGCAAGAAGAAGACGACGATGGCCAAGCTCAACCGTGAAGCGCGGCTACGCGAGCGCCGCTCCGAGAAGGCGGCGCGCAAGGAGGCCAGGCGCGATGCCGCGGCGAACCCCTCGGATGGCGAGGACATGACGCTCACCGAGAGCGACGAGACCCCCGATCCCATGGGTGAGAGAGAGTCCGTCGGTCCGGCGAGGTCGGTGAGCATGGCCGGTCCTCCTCAGGCTCGATGAGCTTCAGGCCGCCTAATCCGTTGGGCGGCCGATCGATGAAGCAGACCTCCATCGTCATCTCGGGCTCGACGTGGGCTGCCTGCGCTCGGGTGCTACTGTGAAAATTGCGGGCGATAGTGTCGCTCCGTCAGATTCGGCTCGCCGACGCAACGAATCTCTCTCCGATCAGTTTGATCCGCCGGCGGAAAGGACGGGGCTCCATGCCCTCTAGTGCGCACGCAACGGACTCGTCGAGACGGTGCGCTCGACTCGCCGCGAGGCCAACCGCCCTTGCGCCACCCGCCTGTGCGCGAACCTTTCGAGGCCAGAGCGAGGCCTCGTGAAGACGACGCGCGAGCGAGCTGAGGAAAAGCGGCAGGAGAAGCTGGCTTTCATCCGCGAGCAGGTGGAGAGCGGCGCGCTGCTGATCCGCCCGATGACCGCAGCGGAGCGCCGGCTGAACCCGCCTCGTCCCCGACCACCGCAGCGGCGGGCACGATGACGTCCGGCGACCGCGACGGACTGATCGCCCGCATCCGCCAGATCCGCCGCATCGCCTCGGTCCCCCGTGACCGACCGGCGGACGACCCCGCGGATCCACGGAATGAGCGGCTCCGATCACTCGAAGCGCGAGTCGCGCATATCGAGCGACTCCTCGAGGGACTCCAGGACTCGGTGCACCGGGAATCCGAACGACACGCCAGGCTGATCGCCGAGCTCCAGGGCCAGGTCCAGCCCGGAGCAATGGGCGCAGCCCTCGCGGATGATGCCCGCAACCGCGGGCTCTGATCCTCCAGCTCGCTGATCAGCGATCCCAAGTCCCGTATGGGGCGGACGTCGCGAGAGCGAGCGCAGCAGCCGAGGTAGGTCATGAAGATCAAGACGTTCGGCCCCGTCGATGAGCGGAGCCTGAAGCAGCTCGAGCGCTGCATGGACGCCGGCGACGCCGCGTTCGGCGTGCTGTGCGCCGACCACCACCCCGGCTACAGCCAGCCGATCGGCGGTGCCATCGCCTACGAGGGCTACGTCTCCCCGTCGGGTGTCGGCTACGACATCGGCTGTGGCAACAAGGCGGTCTGCACCGAGCTGACCCGCACCGATCTGGACGCGCTGGGCGGCGTCGGTGAGATCATGCACGAGATCACGCGACGCGTCTCGTTCGGTATGGGCGTGCCGGCCGTCGAGCGGGTCGACCACCCCGTGCTCGACAAGATCCGCACCGCGGACTTCGCGCCACAGCGCAAGCTGGCGCAGACCGCCGCCGACCAGCTCGGCACCGTCGGATCCGGCAACCACTACGTCAACCTGATGGAGGACGAGAACGGCCGGGTGTGGGTCGGGGTCCATTTCGGCTCGCGCGGCTTTGGTCACAAGACCGCCTCGGGGTTCCTCGCGCTCGCGCAGGGGCTCGCCTTCGACGCCAAGGCCGCGGAGGGCGAGATGGACTCGCCGCCGGTGCTGCTCGCGCTGGGCACCGAGCTCGGCGACTCCTACATCGCGGCGATGCAGCTCGCCGGCGAGTACGCCCACGCCGGCCGCGACGTGGTCGTGGCCAAGGTGCTCGAGATCCTCGGCGCCGAGGCGAGCCACGAGGTGCACAACCACCACAACTTCGCCTGGCGCGAGGAGCACGGCGGCCGCACCTACTGGGTCATCCGCAAGGGCTGCACCCCCGCCCGGCCGGGGCAGGAGGGGTTCGTCGGCGGCTCGATGGGCGACGACTCGGTGATCCTCGAGGGCGTCGAGTCGGCCGAGGCCGAGGAGTCGCTGTTCTCGACCGTGCACGGCGCCGGCCGCGTGATGAGCCGCACCCAGGCGGCCGGCAAGGTCCGACGGCGCAAGCGCTGGGCGTGCGCGCACCGCGACTGCGACCGGGTGTTCCAGATCGACGGGATCAGCGCGACCAATCCCGCGCCACTGCAGGGCGTCTGCCCGGAGCACCCCGACTCGCGCCTGAGGAAGGTGTGGGTGCAGGAGCAGCTGAAGCCGGGCAGGGTGGACTGGCCTGCCGTCAAGGCACGACTACGTGCGCAGGGGGTCGTCCTCGTCGGCGGAGGTGCGGACGAGGCGCCTGAGGTCTACAAGCGCCTCCCCGACGTCCTTGACGCCCACGCCGGGTCGATCCGCGTCACGCACAAGCTGCGGCCGCTCGGCGTGGCGATGGCTGGACGCGACGTCTATGACCCATACAAGGACTGAGATGCGACGCTCGGGCGCAGGCGCGTATAGGCCAGCATCCCGCCGAGAGTCGGGATCCAGAACGCCACTGCGTGGTAGACGAGTACCGCCGCGGCGGCGTGCGTGAGAGGCAGCCCGTAGAGCCCGAGCGCGCCGACCAGTCCGGCGTCGAGGATGCCGACCCCGCCCGGGATCGGGAGCACGTTCGGGAGGTAACCCGCGAGGTAGGCGACGGCCAGTGCCGCCACCGGCGGCGCCGGACCCACGGCAGCCAGCGTGGTCCACAGCACCGCGATGTCGAACAGCAGGTAGCCCAGCGCCCCCAGCAGGCGCCAGTCGGGTCGCAGGAGGGCGTCGCGCGCGGCGGGAATCCCGGTACCGATGTCGTCGAGCCACGCCGGGGCCGGGAGCCGGCCGGAGACACGGCCCATGACTCTCGGCAGGCCGAGGACGACGATGACGGCGGCCACGGCGACAGCGACCGGCAGCCCCGCCCGCAGCACGTCGTGAGGTCCGCCTCCGATCCCCGTCAAGAGGACGAGGCCGCCGGCGCCGAGCACGATCACATTGATCGCGCTGGTGAGAAAGAACAGGCCGCTCGAGCGCCGGAGGATCTGCCGAGTGGGCATGCCGGCGAGGTGAAGCAGCCAGCCGCCGACCGCCAGTGAGCCGACACCGCCGCCGGGCAGCAAGGCACCTGACCCCATCTGCGACCACGCCATGTCACGCGCGAGCCGGGCCGGGATCGGCTCAAAGAAGAGCCGGAAGATGACGACGAAGCTCAGGCACGACGCCAGCTCCAGGGCGACGGCGGCGGCCACCAGCGCCGGGTTGATCTCCTCTATCTCCCGTACCACCGGACGGAGGCCGGGCACGGCCACCACCGCGGTCCCGACGCAGAGGGCGAGCACCACCACCGTGAGCAGCCTCCGGGCGGCGGCGGACCCCGGCATCCCGCCGGGGGCCGCGGCGGAGATCGACCCCGGCATCTCGCTGTGGGCCCCGGCGAGCACCGGCAC